>JAKIYB010000351.1 GCA_022708765.1 Armatimonadota bacterium
GATGGGCGAAAAATACTGTTTCCACCCCTCCAGCCAGTCTTGGTCCTCCATGGTGGTCAGCGCGTAGGCGGGGGTGTCGGCCAGCAGGCCCACCCGCGCCAGCTCCGCCAGCGCGCGCTCCACCTGCCCGCGCACATCGGTCTCCAGCGCGTCCTTCCAGAAAGCGCGCACATACGTCCGCCCGCCGCGCCACTCCTCGGCGGCGCCGTCGGCGCCGGCGCGGTGCAGGGCATCCGCCACCGCCTCACTCAGCGGGTCATCCACCGCTATTTCCACGACGTACCAGGCCATGGTGTTCCTTTCCGCCCGCCGTGTATCACCCCGCACACAGTGTTGTTTTTCAAAAAGCGGGGTGATACATCTTTCACCCCAAAGCGAGCGTTGTCCAACGGTATGCGGCTGTCACGATATTAGCGGCAGTATCAATACTGTTGCATTAAGCTCTCGTTCGATGAAGTTCTTAGTCGCGCCGCAGTCTGAGCAAGGCGCGTCCGACCAGGCAATCCGGCCATAAAGCAACAGTATTGAATAGCTAGCAGGAAAACATGTTTGTGCACAGAGCATCCTTGCCCAGCATGCCTTCGTATTTTCGTTCACATAACGCGGGGTTCGTGGCGCGGAGAGCCGGAGGGGCATCCTGTACTGGGCAGTCCTGCCCTGTAATCCAAACTTATATTTAGTTTAGCGTCCCCATATTACACGAACTCCCAAAATTCCCCTTTCGCGGTTCCACGATGTCCGGTTCCCCGAGAAAGAGCGCATTATTCGCCAACCAGTTGACAGTAACCGACTCTACTGATACTTTTAATAATCTATAAGTAGGCTTGTTTGCGGCGCCGCCGGGTTGGCGGCAGGCGGTGGGCTTGCCCGATGGCATGACACGACTCACGACTCGGCACGCGAGCCGCCAGTAAGGAGATGAACAATGGCGACATCCTGGCACTCCTCCATCAGCGGACGGCGCACCGCGCTGATAGGCCTGGCGCTCTTTCTCGCCGTCATCAGCGCATTCGGCGCCCCGACAAAAGCGCCGACGCAAAAGCCCGCCGCCAATGAAGTGAAAGGGCAAGGCCAGCTTGCCGGTGAAAACGGCCAGTTCAAAACCGTCTACAGCCTGCGAAACGGTTTCAACTTCACCATCCTCGCCGCGGCGTATACGCTGGAGCCTTTTCACGCTACCGAGCCGCTCACGCCGGGAACGGACGAAAAGCTGCTGGTGCTGGATATCGCCCTGAAAAACATCAAACCGGAAGACAACTGGTTTGGGGCGGATGATCTATTCACGGTGGTGGATGAAAAAGGGCAGCTTTATCCACATCGCGAGGTGGGATTATCAAGCAAAGCCGGCGAGATCACGGATATCACCCTGCGGCCCGGCCAGGGCATGGGGCAACCGGAGTTGAAGGACCCGCTGCGGGTGGCCTTCGTGGTGCCCGGCCGCGCGCGCATCGTCAAAATCATGATAAACCAGGGACGTCTCACCCGGAAAGACGAGAAGGTGCTGCGGTACTACATCGCCGGCGCGACCAAGGCGGAAGCGGGGGAGGCCGGTGACCCGAAGAACATGATTGCCCCCTTGCCCGATGCCGTGAAAGATCCCACGGACAAATCCGGGGCGGTCGCCCTCGCGGTAGGGAAAGGCACCGCCGGAACCTTCCTCACCTCCGGCTGCTTCGCGCTGCGCCTGGACGGTGTTGCCTACTCGACTGATCCCCTCGTGAACGGCGAAGCGCCGGAGGAGGGCAATAAATATGCCGTCGTCACGGTCACGGCAAAGAACCTGACGAAGAAAGTGCTGAGCATGTATGAAGTCGCCGGCGGCGATTTCCCGCTCTACGAACTGACCGATGCCGACGGCGAGTCCGCGAAACCCATCGCCTTCCGGAAAGCGAAGAAAGACGAAGATGCGGAATACGAGTTCAAAGCCGGCGCTCAATATATCTTCCGCATTTTCTTCACGCTGCCGGCGGACACCGTAGCGAAAAAGCTGGTGCTGGGCACCGGCGCATCGCGGACGTGGGCGATCGAGTTGGCCGCACAGCAATAGTGAAAGGGAAAAGCCATGCGTCGTCCCAGAGCACTGGCGCTTTTTTTCCTGATCGCCGCCTTCGCGCTCGCGCATGCGGCGTCGCCTGCTCCGGCGGGGAAGGACGTCAAGCCCCTGCCCCCGGCAGTGAAGAGGACGGAGGGCGGCACTGAGACGACCTCCGGCGGGAAAAGCACTCGTACGACTAAACCCGGCACCAAGCCGACGCCGGTTCCGGTAACGGGGAAGGCGCGCCCTTACACGCAGGGGGAAGTGCTGGCACTGGCCAGGGCCATCATCGCCAAACACGACCCCTTACTCAAGGGAAAGGACCGCGAGACGGCGAACGCCGTCAAGGGAAGATTAGCCGCGCTGGCCGGCGATCCGGAAAAACTGTCTCCGTTTGTCAACGAAATCGTCAACGCCTCCACGGTAGCATTCACGGGCATGAAATCGCTCGATGCGCTGCTGGTTATCTCCGCCGGCCTTGTTCTCGCGCAGCCGACCAACCCGCGTGCCACCAACCTGTTCGCCGCGATCTTGCATACCGCCAACCGGTTTCTCGACGCCGCCGGCGTGCTCGAATATACCCGTACCATCAGTCATGAAAATATCCTGGCGCTGCTGAACCTGGCGAACGTCTTGCTCGATCTCAAGGAGGATGAGCGAGCCAGGATGCTGCTCGAGCGGGTGATCGCCAGAGATGGTAGAAATCGTGACGCGCATAAAGCGATGGGCTACTACTGGCATAAAAAAGGCAACAATGCCCTGGCGCGGCAGGCAATGGAAAAGGCTGTCAAAGACTTCCCGGACCATGTATCGGTCAATATGTCAAAGAAGCGGCAGGTCATCGAGGAGAATACCGGTGAGGCGGGCGACAGCGTCGAAGTGCTTGCGAAGAAAGCCGAAGAACTGAAGGACTGCATACCGATATCCACTGCCGACATCATCGAAGATTCTTTCCCCGATGTGGCGCAAAAGATTCGCAACCGCTATGGCCGCCTGGTGGATGACGAGCGCTTGAAACTGCCGAATCTGCCGGATATCAGCATGAATTCCAATAAAGGATACACGGAAAACCAACCGTGCATCATTGCCTGGTCTAGCGTATTCGCCAGGCGTCATGCCATCTTTTTGGCAAAAGAGCGATTCGGCGTCCTGCCGGAAGATGATGAAGCCGGTGCAAAGAAGATCGAGGAAGAGGTGACGCCGGAACTGCAAGCGTATGTGAAGCAGGCAAGAGCAGCGCTGGAAATGATGAAAAACATGCCCGGCGTGAGCAAGGCGGAAATTGCCCGCGCCGCTGCGGAACTGGCGAAAGCGGAGCAACAGTTAAAGATGAAAAAGGATGCAAGCGCGGGCACCGGCACGCACTCTCCGCAATGGGATGATGGCACCCCGATAGCGGAGATGAACTACGCCGATTATATGCGAATCCGCGCTACCTACGAACTCTATTTCGCCAGATATTATCTGGAGATGGATACCAAGCTGGAGGCCTACATCACGGATTATCTTAAACTAGTACAGATGTTACGGGAGAAGCACGAAAAACAGATGGAGCAGATGAAGAAAAGTCATGCCTGTGAATTAAAACAGACTCTCGGCGGCTGGCTCTGCCCGACATGCTATCCGTTAGAGGTAAAACAGAAGAGAGAGCTGAATGGCCTTGCCGCGCCTAAATATGCCAATTGGGTAAATTATTACCTGCCGGAATATGCTAAAAATATGAAGCCGAAATTAGAGGAATACTGGGGCGTGATGGGCCTGTATATTAAGAATATGCATGATCCCGAAACAACGAAGCGGGAATACCTCCGGGTGAAGGAGATCTACCTGACTTATGCAAGACGCGCCGGCATGGGCATCAATCAGGGCGGAGTTTTTGGCTATGTCGGGCCGACGCGCGAGGAAGAGGCGAAACTGCGGGAACTTGTTGCGGGATCTGAAGTGGAGGCTCCGCGGAAGGAAGCGAAGGCACTGCAGGAATACGATGTTCCCAAGGATGATTGGATGAAGTGGGTGGAGGACCATCTGGTGCTGGAGGTAGACGCTGAATTTCTCTCCTTGAAGATCACCGCCCGCAGCATTGAATTCGAGGCATGGGCGATGGGACCTGGCGCCGGCATCAAGTTTGATCTGGTGGATGCCACCATGGAGACCTACGTTGGCGTAGGATCAAAATTCACTGTTGGCGTCAACGTTGCGGGCCAGAAGATCGGGGTGGAAGCGAAAGCGGACTTCGCGCGCAAGTGGACGAAGTGGGACTTCGTCAACGGCACGTATGAAGAGGGCTACAATGCCAAAGCAGGCATGAGCGCGGAGGCCGGTTCCTTCAAAGCCGGTGGCGAAGTCGAACTGGACCCGCAACTCAACGCGAAAGCCACAGTTGCCGCCCAATACGGCATGGGGCAAGTTAAAAAGGATTTCGACCTGCCGAACCCGTATGGCGGATTTTAATACTACTACCGTCTTTCATCCCCTACCCCCCTGAAAGAGGGTGCTAACAGTGTGAAAGACGCTGAAACTCTTTGATATTTGCATAGCGCTCTGCTCGGTACCCGGTTGGTTTGCTCGAACCGTTGCGTCCCCGCGGAGGGGCGCCTGGCCACATAGCCTCGCAGGGACTACTGCAGTGCCCCGCATTCCCCACCATAGCGCTATGCATTTGTCAAAGAGCATCAGCGCCTTGAGTTCTGCGGGTCAACAGCGCGCGTCAGCGTGCTGACCATCGTCAGCCACCTCCTTCAGCGGGTGGCGAAAGTGATGTGCGGTAGTAGAACTCAGTATTTCGAGACCTTTTGATAGCGCCCCCAAAATGACCTGCCCGGCCAGACGCCCCTCCCCGGGAACATGACGGACGGGGCAGGCTTGCTGGCGTGACGTGATTACCCTCACCCGACATCCTTCGTCGCTTTCGCCAGTTCGATGCCGCGGATGTAGCGGATGCCGGGGAGTTGGGCGAAGAGGACGGTGGCGAGGATGCCGAGGATGGTGATGAGATAGGTGCGGGTGAAGATGACGGTCCGCATGTTGAAGGATTCGCTTTCGTAGGCGCCGACAAAGAGGTGAGCGAGCCAGGTGCCGAGGGGAACGCCGAGGGTGATGCCGACGAGGTAGGCGAGTAGGTTTTCGGCGGTGACGATGCCGGC
>JAKIYB010000352.1 GCA_022708765.1 Armatimonadota bacterium
CAAGGCGTCAACTGGAAGCGTCCATTATCTTCGACCGCGACAGCGTCACTAACCAGGCCGAGCAGCTTGGCTACTATCAAACCGTCGCCGGCGATTGGGCTTTCCTCGACCGTCTACCGGAACGAATGAAGCAGGTGACGCCGGAAGATGTTGCACGTGTGGCTAAGACATACCTGACGCAGGACAACCGCACCGTTGGCGTCTTTGAGCCCACCTCTGGCGCCGCGAAACCGGCGACGGTTGTTGCCCCCGGACCTGCCGGATATCACGACGGCGACGCTGCGCGTTCCGTTACGCGTGGCAGCGATGTGAATTCCATTTCGCAGACAATCCCCCCGCCTGCGAAAGCGGTTGCTCGCGAGCGCATTGTCTTGCCTAACGGTTTGGTACTTGTCATTCAGGAGAATCAGGCTAACCCGACAGTAGCAGTGGAGATGAGCCTGCGCGCGGGGAAGGCGTATGACCCCGCCGGGCGCGCCGGCGCTGCCACGCTTGTTGCCGACCTGCTGGACGCCGGCACGAAAACGCGCACGGCGAACCAGATTGCCGAAGAGTTGGAAGGCAATGCCATCACTATCAGCGCCGGCACGGGTTGGGAGACGACCGGCATCCACGGCAAAGCGTTGAGCGGCGACACCGAGCTGCTGATGCGCAACCTGGCTGACATCATACGCAATCCCAACTTCCCTGAAAACGAACTGGAAAAGATGCGCGAGCAGAACCTGGCCGGACTTGCCTACACCCGCGACCAGACGAGCCAGAATGCCTACCGCGCCTTCTACCGCGCGGTGCTGCCGGAAGGCCACCCTTACCGCGTTGCCTCCTTCGATGAAGAAGAGGCTGGTTTGAAGGCGATGACACGCGATGATCTGTTAGCCTTCCACCAAGCGCGCTATACACCGCGCTCCGCCATACTGGTGGTTGTAGGCGACGTCACGGCCACCGGGATGCGCGCACTTGTCGAAAAGTATTTCGGCGACTGGCAGGGGGAGGAGCCGAAACTGGTGAGCTTTCCACCGGTGTCGGCCAACGCGGAGGAGCGCGTGGTAACGCGCATCCCCGACAAGGCGCAGGCGAACATCTATGCCGGTTACGCGGGCGGCCTGCGCCGCACCGATCCCGACTACTATGCCGCGCAGGTGATGAATATGATCCTCGGTGGCGGCGGGGCCCTGAATAGCCGGTTGGGCAACGTCATTCGCGATGAGCACGGCCTGGTGTATGGCGTATACAGCGGCTTTCATGCCTCCACCGGCGCCGGGCCGTGGTATACCGCCATGGGTGTGAACCCCGCCAATGCGGACAAAGCGCTCGATCTGTTGAAGGCTGAGATCGTCCGCATGCGCGACGGCGGCGCCACCCAGCAGGAAGTGGACGATACCATCGCCTACCTCACCGGCGCCCACGCCATCGCGCTGGTGACGAACGCGGCAATCGCCGGCGAACTCCTCGACGCGGAATACTTTGGTCTTGGCCTGGACTACCCGGAGCGTTTCACCGCGCTTTACCACGCCGTCACCCGCGAGCAGGTGAACGCCGCCGCGAAGAAGTACCTGCACCCGGAGAAGCTGGTCATCTCTATCGCGGGGTCCTATGAAAATTGAGTTCTGGGACCACGGATTTTCAACCAGCACGAGTTGACAGCCGACCGCGATACTGCTATAGTATCGCGGTCATCGGGGTGTAGCTCAGCTTGGTAGAGTGCACGGTTCGGGTCCGTGAGGCCGGAGGTTCAAATCCTCTCACCCCGACCAGTTTGAAGCCCGCGAGAGAAATCTCGCGGGCTTTCGTTTCTGTGGAGGGCCGACTCCGTCGAGACTTCCGATTAATACACCTGCACCGCACCCACAAGTTCACTTACATCCGCCATCCCACTCCGATCCAGGTAATCGGCCACGCCTTGCTTTATCTTCAAAGGGGCATACGGATCGAGGTAGAGAGCGGTACCGACCGCGATGGCATTTGCCCCCGCCAGCATCATCTCCACCGCGTCTTCCCAGGTGGCGACCCCGCCCATGCCGATGATGGGCACATTCACGCGCTGGTGCACCTGCCAGACCATGCGCACGGCGATAGGCCGAACAGCAGGACCGGAGAGGCCGCCCACGTTGTTGGCGAGGATGGGACGGCGCGTCTGGATATCAACGCGCATCCCGAGCAGCGTGTTGATGAGGGAGAGCGCGTCGGCGCCGTTGTCCACCGCGGTGACGGCGATCTCGGCGATGTCGGTGACGTTAGGCGACAGCTTCACGATGAGCGGTTTCCGGCAGTAACCACGCACGGCGGCGGTAATCGCCGCCACGCTGTCGCAACTCGTGCCGAACGCCACCCCGCCCTCTTTTACGTTCGGGCAGGAGATATTCAGCTCGATCATATCTACGGCGGTATCGGAGAGGCACTCGGCCATCGCGCAGTAGTCTTCGATGGTACTGCCGGCGATGTTGGCGATGACTACCGCGCCCTGCTCCTTCAACCACGGTAACTCCTCGCGAATGAACGCATCTACTCCGGGATTCTGCAGCCCCACGCTGTTGAGCATCCCCGCCGGCGTCTCCGCCACCCGCGGAGGTGCATTGCCGGGCCGTTCCTTCAACGTCAACCCCTTCACGGCAATAGCCCCCAACTCGGCCAGCGAATAGAGCGTCCCATACTCCCGTCCGAAACCGAAGGTGCCGGAGGCGGTCACCACCGGGTTGGCCAGTGTGACGCCGGCGATATTGACGGCTAAATTTGGCACTACCATACGACTACTCTCGCATCAAACACCGGCCCATCGCTGCACACATGCGCGTAGGTTTCCGTCCCGTCGGGGTGGCGGATTTTCTGCGCGCATCCCAGGCAAGCGCCGATACCGCAAGCCATGCGCTGTTCCAGCGAAAGCTGACAGGGTATCTCCCATTCTTCTGCGATGGCGGCAGTGGCGCGCAGCATCGGTTTCGGGCCGCAGGCAAAGATGGCGCTCACCGGGCCTTCGTCACAGCGCGCGCGAAGCAAATCTGTCACCAGTCCGTGATGACCGGCGGTGCCGTTATCGGTAGCGAGACGCACGTCGGCTCCCGCCGCCTGAAAATCCTCGAGCATACTCACAAGGTCAGCGCTTCGGAAGCCAAGGAGCACGGTGGCCTGCGTGCCGAACGGCTTGCAGGCGTGCAGCAGCGGAAAAATGCCGATACCGCCGCCGACGAACACCGCGGGTTGCGACGTATCATCGAACGTGAAGCCGTTCCCTTGCGGACCGAGGATATCAAGGATGTCGCCAACCTTGCGCTCTGCCAACCATGCCGTGCCCGCCCCGCGCACCTCGAAGACGAAGCGCAGCAGATCCCCCTCGGCATCGCAGATGCTGATAGGCCTCCGCAGTGTTAATTCGCCGCAGCGTACCATGATAAACTGCCCCGGCGTCGCGATGCGCGCGATTTCGGGGCAGCATACCGTAAAGTCATACAGGTCGGCACGCGGCGCGCGCGCCTCTACCAGCGGACAGGTTGTGACGGTAAAACTCATGGCGAAATTATTATCGCACCTTTCGCTATCGAGAATCAACCAGCCCGCGTCTATACCTCCGCCCCCTGCGCGCACAGATCGCGGATGAGCGGCGTAAGCGACTCCGGGCCGTCCTGTCCGATGACAAACCCCTCCTCAATGCGGTTGGAACCCGCCGGGTGCCCGAAGAGACTGATATCGGAGTTCACACACATGCCGGCGTGAAACATATAGGTCGTGTGTTCGTTGGGATACGGCGATTCCGCTTCCGCAAGGCCGATACCGTGCATGGGCGGGTAGACATCATACGCCGACATGCCGTACTTTGCGAAAACTGTCTTCACCGCCTTTACCATCTCCCCGGCGACGACACCGTCGCGCAAGTAGGTAAGCTGCACATTCGCCGCTTCAAAGAGTACCTTGAGGAAATAGCGCTGCTCGTCAGTCGCCGTGCCCACCACGAAAGGATACTCTACAGTGGCAACATATCCCTGATACTGCACCGCCAGTGCAGCCATAATCATGTCGCCATCCCGCATAACACGGTCGGTATCACGGCCGATGATCGTCGCCGTGCGCGGACCACTGCCAAAGACCATGAAGTTGATGCCTTCGGCGCCCGCCATGCGCGCCGCGCCCTCTGCCGCGCCTGCGGCCTGGTACTCCGTGTTGCCCGGGACGCAGTATTCCATCAGCTTTGCATAACCCGCGCACGCCTGGCGGCCCGCCTCGCGCAGGCACTCAATCTCCGCCGGTGATTTCACCAGCCGCAACGCATTAATGACATCGGCGGCGTCTACAATCTCGACGCCCGGCGCGGCGGTTTTCACCCGCTCAAGGATTGGCGCGGGGATGTCCCACTGACCAACCAGCCCGAGCCGCGTTCCGCCCCGCAGCGTGTCGGCGAGAATTTCCCGAAATGACGAGAAGCTAGCCAGCGGATACTCAATCTCCTCAGGCACGGAGACACACGCAAACTCCTTCACGTTGCGCACGTCGTGCCAGGCGCTCATCTCGCGAGCATACTTCTCGCCTTCCGGCGCCCCGGCGAGGATTGGCTCGCCCTGGCGGGGAATGAAACAGGCACCGCGTTCGAAGATCGGCCAGAAGTTGGAGGTATAGCGCAGGTTCTCCTTGCGATACTCGTCGCCATACACCATGATGCCGTCCAGACCGGCCTCTGCCATCGCTTCCTGCATGCGCGCGATGCGCGCAACAAATTCCTCGCGGGGGATGCGTATCATTGAAAGCTCCTTTCCGTCCTGTCGTAGTGTAGATATATTGCCAGTAGGCTATAGCTTACAGATGCCGTGTCCGTCGAGGTAACCCGCAGGACGCTCGTTTCACAAGCGTGGGCTGCATCCGGTGAATTTCTGGCGTATACTGCCCAGGTGGATCACCCGCGTTTAAGCGCCGAATAAGCAGCGCGCAGGCTTGTTGACCGATCTCGACGGCATGATGCTCAACCGAGGTGAGCGGTGGCGTTAAGTATTCGACCAGTGGCAACAAATTGGCGCAGCCGATGACACTCAGGTCCTGCGGTACACGTATCCCCAGGTTAGCCGCTGTTTGTAAAATCATCGCGCCGTTCACATCCGTATAAGCAATCACGGCGGTAGGGGCCGTCCGATCTTCGCGCCAGTGTCGCAGAAAGGGTGTGTAATCCTCCAGATCGAGAGTGTCAATGAACCATG
>JAKIYB010000353.1:0-249 GCA_022708765.1 Armatimonadota bacterium
AAGACCCCGCTGATCGCCGATGCGAAGCCGCGCAAGACAATAGACCACTGCAGCACGGCCGCGTAACAGCCGCCGATGTGTGGGCCAAACAGTCGGTTCACAATAATCAAATCCACCGCAATGAACAGCAGCGAGCCAATTTGATTGACCACAGCCCAGCCGCCGAGACTCGTCAACTGGCGAAGTGTCCGCAGCCGGACCAGCCGCAAGTTGAGATGCAAGGAGGCGGTCAGCACGCGCCAGAAGATA
>JAKIYB010000353.1:302-2935 GCA_022708765.1 Armatimonadota bacterium
GTACGTAACCCAGACCGACATGCCATAAGTGCGGAGTGGTCAGCGAAAAAAGCAGGATAACCGTGCCTACCCGGGTCAGGGTCGCCAGGATAATGACGCCATTACGCAGGTCGAAACGATTGCGCACGAACGTGGAGACATCGAACGGCGTCGCCACCATGGTCGCAATGAACACGGCGAAAGTACAACTGACGAGAACGCTGGCCTGGCTTTCATACCCAGCCGGGATACGTAAGATTATATCGGGGTGCAGGCAGACGTAAATGCCGGGCACCAGCAGCACCAGCGCCAGCAGCAGACTGCCGAAGAACGAAGTGTTGAACACCGCATTCGCTTCGTCATCCGCCCGGCGTTCCAGGTTGACGAGGATGTCGCGCCCAACCGCGGAATTGAGCCCGAGGCTCACAATCGAAAGATAGGAGGTGATGACATTCGTCAGGGGGATGAGGCCATACACGGCAACGCCCAGGCTGTGTACCAGGTACGGGGTGTAAAAGAACCCAATCCCGATCATGGTCAGGTAATTTACGACATTGGCAAAGAGGTTCACCGAAAACTTGCCGCGCATGCCTGATGTTGCCGTCGGTGTCGGCATGGGAGCAGCTTCACCCCCGAACTCACCCAACGATTCGGGGGGGGGCAGAGACTCGATGCTGGCCACCTCATCATTGCCAGGAATATTGGTCGGTAACGTCATAAGATACTTCTGTTAACGTCATGGGTGAACGATGCGGCATGCGGCAGGGCTAACCCGCTGGTGGAAGAAAGCACAACGGCGCCTCTCGCGGGTTTCTATCATCACGTACCCGATGGATTCTCCTGCTAAACAGCATGCCGACTTCTGCCCCGGAGTGCAAATGCGCCTGCACGCAGCCTTCTCCTATTTATTCCCACGTGCCGACAACACGGCGCTGAAGGTCTTCAGGAGGATGAAACAATCAAAGCCGAAAGCCATCCGGTCGCAATACTCGGCGTCATAAGCCACTTTCGTGGTGGTATCAAGGTCATCGCGTCCCATAACCTGCGCGAAACCGGTGATGCCGGGGCGTACCTGATCGGCGCCTTCACGCTCGCGCAGGGTGTTGACGTCTACTTGCGAGGGAAGAGCGGGACGCGGACCGATAAAGCTCATCTCACCCGCCAGAATATTGAATAACTGCGGTAACTCATCCAGACTGGTCGCGCGCAGGAACGGACCAATCCGCGTGAAGGGCTTCAGCCCCCGGCGCTGCATCTCCTCGGTGGAGAGCACGGGCGCGTCAATCCGCATGGTGCGAAATTTATAGATGGTAAACAGCCGCCCATTCCGCCCGACGCGCTGTTGCCGGTACAGCGCGGGCCCGGCGGAATCGAGCCGGATCAGCAAAGCAATCAGCACCATGAACGGGGACAAGACGAGAAGAACGGCAAGCGCGCCAATGAAATCGAGAACCGCTTTCACGCGCAGGTAAGGACGAGGAGCAATACGGCGTGATGGGCGTTCGAGTGTTACCATAACCATCAACGTACCTGAGATGACTATAATGCCTGGGTTGATTGTTCGCGCCAGTGATGATTGCGTTTAGTATAGGGCTTCCCTGTTGGGGCGTCAAGCTGAGAAGGCGGCGATACGAGTTCAGGTGGATGCCAGGGGGTGTTCCGCGCGGAGTGCGCGATCCAGGAGAGTGGCCAAGCCGCGGGCGCCTTCCCGGCGAAAGCCGGGGGGCGCCTGTGTCGTTTGATGTCGGCGGGAGACTGAGGCTTACTCGATGCTCTCGATAAACCGCGCGAAACGCTCGGCCAGGCCGGGGGCTGCGCGGTCGTCGGCCTTGCGGAAGGCTTGCGCCAGTTCCTCGATCTCGTCGGGCGTCAGTTGGCGGTCCATCCAGGGGTAGAGGATCTCGTCTTCCTTGCGGATGTGCTCGGTGAGTAGGTCGCGATAACCGAGCAGGTGCGCGGTCAGCGCCGTGAGGTCGCGCGCGGCGACGGCGTCCTGCATGCCCTGCACGTGCCGGCGGCCGGTGACGTGGTCTTCCAGCATCACGCGGATGATCTCGTGATCCCCGTCAAAACGCGTGAAGAGGATGTCCTCTTCTTTCGCGTGGTGGAAGCGGTCGGCATAGGCGCGAATGAAGGCGACGCCGCTGAGGACGCGCCGGCGGTCGGCTTCCGAATCGAGATTGACGCTGCGCGCGAAGGCCGGGATGACCGCCAGCCAGCGCTTGATCAGCGTGTGTTCGTCCACCAGGCACTGCATGGGCTCCGAGTAGGTGATGACCCGGGGCGCCGCCGGCTCCGGACGCGCGGACGCCTCCGCGGGCGCGGAACTCAGCCCCATCGCCGCCGCCAGGCGCGCCATCAACTCGCGCGCTTGCGCCTCGGGCAGGGCATGGTACTCCAGAATGTCTTTCATCGCGCAGGTGCCCACCGCGCAGGTGACGCAGCCAATGCCGTAGCTGTTCAGGATATCACCCATCGCGGGAAATTCGTCCAGCAACTCCTTGATGTTCTGTTCCAGGCGGGCATCCAGGTCATGTGTCTCACAGGTTCCCATCGTCGTTCACCTCTTGATTGTTCGTGGCGCTCTGTACCCAGTGTAGCCGGGGGCGGTAAGGATGGATATGACGAATATCATATCGTGATGCGTCCTGACC
>JAKIYB010000353.1:2985-5169 GCA_022708765.1 Armatimonadota bacterium
ATCCCCGCCAATTTGTCCGAACTTCAACGACGCGCGGGCCGGGTTGCCGCTGTATCGTCATGGCATACAGGGAGGAGACACGCATGCCCGCACAGGAGTATCTGCCCTTTTCGCCGCCGTGTATCGGCGAGGATGAGATCGCCGAAGTGACGGCGACGCTGCGCACGGATTGGATCACCACCGGCCCGAAGACGAAACAGTTCGAGCGCGAGTTCGCCGACTATCTGGACGCGCCGGGGGCGCTGGCGCTCAATTCCTGCACCGCTGGACTGCACACCGCGCTGGCAACGCTGGGCATCGGCCCCGGCGACGAGGTGATCACCACCCCGATGACCTTCGCCGCCACGGTGAACGTCATCGAACAAGTAGGGGCGCGGCCGGTGCTGGCTGACGTGGAGCCGGACACGCTGAATATTGACCCCGCGCGGGTGGAGGCGGCGGTGACGCCGCGCACCCGCGCCGTCATCGCCGTGCATTACGCCGGGCATCCCGCCGAGTTGGACGCGCTGCGCGCCCTCGCCGCGCGGTACAGTCTGGCGCTCATTGAGGACGCCGCCCACGCCATCCCCGCACGCTATCAGGGGCACACCATCGGCGGCGGCGCTAACCCCGTCGCCTTCAGCTTTTACGCCACGAAGAATCTGACCACCGCCGAGGGGGGAATGCTCACCGGCGACCCCGACTTCCTCGACCGCGCGCGCATGATCAGCCTGCACGGCATGAGCCGCGATGCCTGGAAACGGTATGACAAAGGCGGAAGCTGGCGCTACGAGATCGTCTACCCCGGCTTCAAATACAACATGACCGACGTGCAGGCTGCCCTTGGCCTGTGGCAACTGCGGCGGCTGGCGGAGTTTCAGCAGCGGCGCCGCGCGGTGATAGCGCGCTATCAGGCGGCCTTCGGCGCGCATGAAGAGTTTCAACTGCCCGTGGAACGCGCGCACGTCGAGCACGCCTGGCATCTCTATGTGCTGCGGCTGCGGCCGGAGGCGACGGATGTCACTCGCGACGACCTGATGGCCGGCCTGGCGGCGCGCAACATCGGCGCTTCAGTGCATTTCATTCCTATCCACCTGCACCCGTACTACCGGGACAAATACGGCTACGCGCCGGAGGATTTTCCGGTGGCCTACGACGCCTTCACCCGCATGATCAGCCTGCCGCTGCACCCGCGGCTGCGCGAAGAGGACGTGGAGCGCGTCATTGACGCCGTGCTGGACATCACCGCGCCGGTACGCCTGCCGAAAGCGGCGTGAGGAGCGCACATTCGCGCCGATTACGCGCGCCGGCGCGGGGAATGCTTCCCCTGCGCGGCATCCGGCCGCGCGGGAGGAATATCATGGCCACGTCACAGCCGGACTACGCGGCACGGCCCGCCGAAGGGCAGCGCATCGCGGCGCTGGTGCTGGGTATCGCCAGCGTCGTGTTCTTCTGGGTGCCGTTCATCGGCCTGCTGCTCGGTATTATCGGCGCCGTGCTCGCGGGCATCAATATGCGCCAGAGCTACACAATCATCGGCCTGGCGGCTCTGATTACCAGTCTGATCGGCGTCGCGCTGGGCGGCCTGACTACTTTCGGCGTTATCTACGCCATCGTCAACGCGCGGACGTAACGGCGGGAAGAGGAAGCCGCGCCCCCCATCGCGAATTCACCCTGCATGGCGCGACGGACGCTGCGCGAGTTTCTGGCCGACCCGATGGGCGTGTCTCCCGTGTTCGTGCGGGAGTTCCGCTCGCGGATGCGGCATCCCTGGGCGTACGGGCTGCTGGTCGCCTACCTGGCGGTGCTGGCGCCGGCGGGATTGTATTTCCTCTACCAGTTCAACAGTCTCTTCGCCCGCGGGCAAGGCGTCGCGGAGGTGCAGCGCAACAGCCAGCAGGTGGGGGTCATCTTCGCCCTCACCTGCCTGTCCTTCACCACCGAGCGCGCCAAGCGGCAGCTCCTTTTCGTGCTGCTCACCCCGCTGCCCTCGCGCGCCATCGTCATCGGCAAGCTGCTTTCCAGCCTCTTTTACGTGATGCTGCTGCTGCTGGCCAGCGTGCCGCTCTGCGCGCTCTCCAGCCAGTTCGGGGGTCTCAGCCCGCTGGACCTGGTCACCGGCTACGCGGCGCTTTTCGCCTATACCTACATGGTAGCCGCCTATGGCCTCTACATCTCGGCGAAGGACCACCACGGCGCGCGGGC
>JAKIYB010000354.1 GCA_022708765.1 Armatimonadota bacterium
TCATTGCCGTAGGGTGTAATGGATCGGCCGAGCCGGCGGCGCTCCTCGGCGCAATCGGGGTCCATCAGCACCTCGCGCAATTCATCCAGCGTATGCGTTTTCCGCGTATAGACCAACTCTCGAATCACCGCCAGTGAATCCACCACATTCGCCAATCCCACGTGGCTGGGCAGCACCCAGTTGTGTCGGGCGCCGCCGTGGTCCATATCCATCCCGCGCGCCAGGCAGTCGCGCACGAAGCAGGAGAGCAATGGGAAGGCGTTGTGGTCGTAACGGGCCTGACGCGTGGCCACCTGCCCCGTCACAGCATAATGCATATACGCCGCAAGCTGCGTCTGGTACGCTTTTAGAAAGCCATCGAAGGTGGTGTATTGCTCCAGCGAGCCCAGGTCGAGGCAGATGTTGCCGCACTCCACCATCGGCGAAGTGCCGCGATACAGCACCCACTCCAACGGCAGCAGTAGATTCAGGTAAGGGCTGGCCACCCACACATTGCCGCAGCCGCCGGGCGACATTTCCACGCAGGAGCTGTGGACGTATTGCACCGCCTCCTCACGGCTGCAGCCGGCCGCCATCATGCCCGGCACGATGACGGCGTCATTGAAGAACGCCGGGCGAGCATGACCGTTCAGCAACAGTTTGCACCCGCGCCGCAGCAGCGGCTCCGGCGAGCCCGGATGACAGGAAAGCGCCACCGAGGGATTCACCAGCTTCAGCGCATCCATGGCATCGAGGCAGAGCCAGGTGAGCGGATTGGTGATGTCGTTGCCTTCGGCATCCTGCCCGCCCAACAATACGGCGGTAGGCCAGGTGCCGTGAATTTCGTTGATCTTCACGTAATAGGCACAGAGCAGCTCCAGCGCTTCCTTGTCCGTCATGCCTGCGTCGTGGCTGGCGCGGTAATAGGGATAAGCCCAGCGGTCCACGCGTCCGTAAAGCTGGCCGAACGACTCGTGGTGCAGGCAGAAGAGGACGAAGTAGTGGCTCTGCAGCGCCTCGCGGAAGGTGTGCGCCGGTTCGGCGGGCACGCGCGCCAGCGTCTCGGCGATGTCGAGGTAACCGAGGGCTTCCGCGTGGGCGCGGTAATGCTCAGCCGCGATGAGCACCCCTTCCAACGCCTGGCGGCAGGCGGCGTAAAACGACTGGCGGAAGTCATCAACAGGCAGTGCGGCGGCGTAGGCGTCTACGCGACGCAGGAGGCCGTTCACGCCCAGCGACAGCAGCGCTTCCTCATCAAAGGTCATGTGCCCGGTCATGCCGCCGGGAAAGGGCCGTAGGCCGGCAATGTCCTCATTGGCTGCCGCCAGCGCCGCGCGTTGTTCATCCGTCTCTGCATAACGCGGCAACCCGACAATGAGTTCATCGTCATGGATGATCGGGGTGATATTGGCGAGGACATGGTGAATCACCGCGGCGAAGCGCCGTTCCAGCGATGCTTCGTCCCGTGTGCGCCGCAGCCCCTCCGCCCATAGCGCCTGCCGCTCAACCGTACAGTAATAGGGCCACCCATGCGTAGCGTGCTGCAGTGCCAGTGCCCGCGCGCGCAACCCCGCAATGCGGCGCGCGGCCTCGGACGTCAGTTGGACCGGTGCGGGAATCTGGCAGGCGCGGGACTTGTGCATGAATAACCATCTCTCCTCGTAGCCAATCATACCGCCGCACCCACCTGCTGGCAAGGGATCATCATCACCCGCGCGCTTGTAAATCCTTATCCTTTGCCCGCACCGTATCCGCCATCTGCAGGCGCATTTTCACCAGCTTCTGCATGAGCGCGTCGTCGCCGACGGCGAGGATTTCCGCGGCGAGCAGGCCGGCGTTGCGGGCGCCGTTAATGGCCACCGTCGCCACCGGGATGCCACCGGGCATTTGCACGATAGCGAGAAGCGCGTCTAATCCACCCAGGCTTGCCATCGAGGAGGAGATGGGCACGCCGATGACCGGTAGTACGGTAAAAGCGGCCAGCACGCCTGGCAAATGCGCGGCGCCGCCGGCACCGGCGATTATCACCCGCATGCCCTTCTCCGCCGCTGAGCGCGCGAATTCCGCCGCGTCATCCGGCGTGCGGTGCGCGCTCATGATATGCATCTCGTAGGGGATGCCCAGTTCGTCCAGCGCCACCCCCGCGTCCTTCATAATCGGCAGGTCGCTGTCGCTACCCATCAATATGCCTACTTTTGCCGCCATAGCAGGTAAAGCCCTTTCTTTGCGCGAAATAGATTTTTCATTCACCGAGTTTCCCATTATTAGACACAGGATGACGTGCTTCCTTCTGATGGACTGTAGAAACCGCTCTACCCCGGCGCAATCGCGCGGGGGCTTTACCCTTATAGAACTCCTCGTCGTCATCGCCATTATTGCCATCCTGGCGGCAATCCTCTTCCCCATGTTCAGCCGCGCGCGCGAGAAGGCGCGCATGGTGTCCTGCGCCAGCAACGAACGGCAGCTCGCTCTCGCCGTGCTGATGTATGTGCAGGATGCCGATGAAACATTCCCGGTCGGTGACTGGCAGGCGGCCATCCGCCCATATGTCACCGACGCCCGCCTCTTTCGCTGCCCCAGCACCCGCGCGGCACAGAGTTATGGCATGACCGACCAACTGGCCGGCGCAGCCCTCGGTGACGTGCGCTCAGTGGTAAAAACCGTGCTCATCGGCGAGACGACCGAGCCATGGTTTTCCTGTCATCATCCCCTGCGCTATCCCCATCTGGGCGGCTTTCACTGGACTTTCGTGGATGGGCACGTCGTCTATTTTCCACGCATCCCCAGCCCGCATCTCGCGCGGCTCACCGGCGGCGTCGGCGCGCTGCGGGGATGGAATGGCATGCTGGAACCGCCCAACTACTGGAAGTCCGTCAACGGCAAGGATGTTGCGGTGCGCGAGCCGGCGAACGCCCCACCCCGCCTGCCCGGTGAGATGATTACCACCGCCGCGCAGACCAGCGGCCCGGCGCCCTTCGACGGCTTCCTTAGCGATCTCTGTGATGATAACCTGGAACCGGATAACGAAGGCCCGTCCTGGCAGAATTTTTCCGATCCGGTCGTTGTGGTCTTCACCTTCCGCCACAAGGTTAACCTGAACGCGGTGCGCATCAGCGTACGAAAAAACAGCAGTTGGGCTGCCGGCTGGTCACTCTACGCCCGCGACGAATCTGGCAACTACAGCATGCCCCTCATCTGCCCAGGTCCCGCCCTCACCGCCGCCAGTTCTACTCAGGAGCGCGATTACAACCTGGAAACACCCGAACTCTGGACCGACGCCCTCCGCCTCACCCTCCCCGGCCCTCACCCCGACAGCTTCCCCCCTACCGGCCTGCGCGAATTCGGCGTTTACTACAATCCCGAAGACTGATTCACATCACGCTCTCACCCCCGTACCAATAACACGAAAAAGACGCGTGTTCGCCTTGCACGCTACATCTAGCGAGTGATACAATACCCATGCCGCACCGCTGGGGTTTCACCGCGGATCTTTCCCCCTGCCGGCGTTTCGCGGCGCGCGAGAATGCCATGCCTGATGTGCCGTTTATCCACCTGCATTTACACTCGGAATACAGCCTGCTTGATGGCGCGTGCCGGGTGAAAGACATCCCCAAACGCGCCGCCGAACTCGGCATGCCCGCCATCGCCGTCACCGACCACGGCAACATGCACGCCACCATTGAGTTTTATCGCGCCTGCCAGGAAGCCGGGGTCAAACCCATCATCGGCATGGAGGCCTATGTCTGCGAGCACAGCCGCCTGGAAAAGCGTGATGGCCGCGCGAACACCGGCCACATGGTGCTGCTGGCGCGCAATCAGACCGGCTATCGCAATCTGCTGAAGCTCGCCAGCAGCGCCAGCTTGGAGGGATTCTACTACACCCCGCGCGTAGACCACGAGCTGCTCGCGGCTCACGCAGAAGGCATCATCGCCCTTACCGCGTGTCTGGGCGGTGAAATCCCCAAGATCATCACCGCCGGCGACATCGAACGCGCGAAAGCGCTCTGCTGCTGGTATCAGGATCTCTTCGGCCCGGACGGATTCTATTTGGAGTTGCAGGACCACAACACGCCGCAGCGCGTCTTCTACGCCGAGCAGCCGCAGATGAACGCGGTTCTGCGCGGTATCTCCGCCGAACTCGGCATCCCGCTGGTGGTCACCAATGACACCCATTATCTGCTGCGCGAGGATTTCGACGCCCACGAGGTGCTCATCTGCATCGGCACGCAGAAAACGCTGGAGGAACATCGCCAGCGCGAGATGAATTACTCCACCGAGCAATACCTGAAAAGCACCGAGGAGATGTTTGCCGTCTTCCCGGATGACGTGCAGGCGCTGGAGAACACCGCGCATATCGCCGACCTCTGTGACGTGACGATTACCCTCGATGAGCCACAGTTGCCAGAGTTCACGATTCCAGAAGGCGCCACGTGGGACGGCGTGCTGCGCGAGGTGTGTGAAACGCGGCTGAACGCCGTTTACGCGGACGACCCGGCGGGCGCCGAGCGCGCACAGGAACGCCTGGATTATGAGCTGGGGGTTATCAGTGAAAAAGGCCTCTCCCCCTACTTCCTGATCGTGCGTGACTTCCTCGATTGGGCGCGCGAACAGGATATCCTCGTCGGCATCCGCGGCTCCGGCGCCGGCGCCATCGTCTCCTACCTGACCAACATCAGCTACCTGAACCCGCTGGATTACGGGCTCTGGTTCGAGCGCTTTCTCTCCCTGGATCGCGCCTCCATGCCGGATATTGACTGCGACTTTGAAGACCGGCGCCGCGCGGAAGTCATCGAATACGTCGTGCAAAAATACGGCGCGGACAAGGTGGCGCAGGTGGCCACCTTCGGCACGCTGCAGCCCCGCCTGGCGCCGCCCGCGTCCTGAACGTGCCACTGGCCACCGCCGACCGGCTCAGTAAAGCCATCGGCATGGCAAAGACGATTCAGGAAGCCATTGAGGGCAACCCGGAGATCCAGGAGTTGCAGAATCAGGATCCTGCCGTGCGCCACCTACTGGCGATGGCCGGCAAGCTGCAGGGGCTGGCACGTCACCTGGGCACCCATGCCGCCGCCGTCGTCATCTCCCAGGGACCACTGGTAGAGACGGCTCCATTGCAGCGCACCCCGGACGGCGGCGCGCAGACCCAGTGGGAA
>JAKIYB010000355.1 GCA_022708765.1 Armatimonadota bacterium
GGCGATTATCGCACCGATGAGATCGCAGCGGTCGGGCACCGTCTTGTCGACATGCCAACCCCACAGCAGCGCAAGCATGATGAAGATGCCGCCGTACGCGGCATACACGCGCCCGAAGTGCGCGGGCTGCAGGGTGGGGATGATCCCGTAGAGGATGAGAATCATGCCGCCCAGCACCGCCAGCCAGGCACTTTTCCCCTCACGAATCCACAGCCAGACGAGATAGCCCCCGCCGATTTCGCACAAGCCGGCCAGCACAAAGAAGAGTAACGACTTGATATAGACCATCACATGCCCCACCGTCTCCGTCCCTGGGGGAAAGGCACAGTATATCAGCAGCGATTTCCGGCAGGCAAGGCGTTCGCGATGCGCCCGCATGTGTGAAGAGGGTATGGATGACGTTACCGTTGCCGGAAGATCGCCCAGAACAGGATCCACGGGTCCAGCCAGTAGGCGCCGCCCTGTTCAATTACCTGGAAGAGGAAGTGCGTGTGCTCGTGCAGGCCGACGGCGACGCCGGCGGTGGTGGCATAGGGCGTGCCGGCGGGCAGGGGGGTGTGCTCGGGGACGAGCAGGTTGATGACGTGGTGCGCCTGCAGCGCCCATGCCGACCCATCCGGCCAGCGGCGGGTGCCGCGCCAGCGGTTGTTGCCGAAGCCGGCGGCGGTGGCGTGGAAGAGGTACTGATCGTCTACGGCGATGGGCGTGGTGAGCACGGTGCCCGCCGACATGTTGATGTCCAGCCCGCAGTGCGCGGCGATGCCGCCGTACGGCCCCATCCAGCAGTCTTCGCCGCAATAGCAATCGCGGATATCCAGGCGTCCCTCCGCGTTGGGATACCAGGGGGACAGCGGTTCCGGGCAGATGGGCGAGTCGGCTTCCTGCACGGCGAAGCGCGCGGCATGGTCCGGCGCGCAGACGAAGCCCCACCGCTCGTCCTTTTCCACCAGAAACCCGCCGTGTCGCGCGAAGGCGCAGGCCGTCGCGTCGAACCAGATCCGCACGCCGTCTATGACCCAGGGTTCATAAAAACTCGCCTGCGACCCCACTTCGCGCCGCAGGACATAGTCCTTCCCATTGACGCGCGCGGCGCAGGAGAAGGCATAGACGGAAATGTCGCCGCGCCCATGTCCGCCATCCGTGTTCCCGTACCGCTCGTCATACTCGCGCGCGACCACCTCCGCCGCGGTTTCCAGCAGCGTCATCTCCCACACGCTCCCGCGACGCAGGCTGAACCGGAGCGTCTCACCGTGGTGCAGGCCGAAGGGCGTCAGGGTCGGCTTGGCTACGCGTTCCAGCATGGGGTCTACCTCACTGTGGTGCTTCAGTCGTTCCGCAACCGCTGTGATGCACTCTTTCCGGCGGAACAGGCTCGGAACGGTCGTACAGTCATCGAGCATGCGGCCACTCCATATTTAGCGGACATTTTCTGTGAAAGTCAAGTACTACTACCGACATCACTATCGCCACCCCCTGAAGGAGGTGGCTGACGATGGGAAGCACGCCCAAGCGCGCTGGTGACCTGCAGAACTCAAGGCGCTTATGCTCTTTGACAAATGCATCGCGCTATGGTGGGGAATGCGGGCACTGCAGTACCCCCTGCGAGGCCATGCGGCCAGGCGTCCCTCCGCAGGGACGCACCGGTTCGCGCAGACCAACCGGGTACCGCGCATAGCGCTATGCAAATATCAAAGAGCATCAGGGGGGCAGGAGATGAAAGACGGTAGTAGTACAAGGGACGCTCACTCGCCCAGGTTACGACACCGCGTATACAGGGAAAGCGGCGATGCTCGCCGCGCTCCAAAGGGGCCGTGTATCACCCCGCACACCATGTAATTTTTCAAAATGCGGGGTGATACATCTTTTTTCCCGTGCTCACGCGTCCGGTCGTTCCCCGGCTTCCGGAGTGACGGGCACACGCCGGCCGGCGGCAGGTCGAGTAGTGCGCTTTCAGGTAACCCAGCATCGGCAATCGCGCCTTTCTAGCAGAACAAGCGTTTGTTGTGCGGGATTATAACAACGCATGTTTGATTTGTCAAGGGGTTGGGAGAGGGATTTTCATCGCAGAGTATGCGGAGAGATTCATTTCCGGTTTCGTATCGCATGCCGGCGTCTCACCCCACCCCGGCCTGAAGGCCACCCCTCCCCCGGCCGCCATCCTGGCTGGGAGAGGGGATACGGAGTGAAGATTCAAACACAGGAGACGATTTTGGCTCTGGGTAGCGCGGGTGGAGAGAGGATTTTCCGCAGAGGGCGCGGAGAGGTTGGGGATGGGAGGTGAAGAAACAGGGGACAGTGGAGGCTGTCGCCTGTTTTCTGTGAAAAAAGGGTTGTGATGACAATTCAGTACCATCATTGTTATACTATCAATGATCTGCATGGGATCTTCGGGGCACCCTATCTATGAGCACCGCCTATAAAGTAAAACTCAATAATCCCGCAGTTCTAACTTGGGCGCGTACCGAGATGGGACTTGATATCGCAGATATCGCAGACCACTTCGGAAAGCCTGAAGATGAGATCAGAGGGTGGGAGTCGGGAAGTGATGCTCCGACCTATCGCCAACTCGAAAAGTTAGCAAAGAAGTTGAAGCGCCCACTTTCTGCGTTCTTCATGCCAACGGTCCCTCCATCGACACCCTTGCCGGATGATCACAGAACAATGCCTGGAGTCATTCCGGGGGGGTATACCCCAGAGACCCTTTTCGCGTTCCGTCAAGTGCGTAACATGCTTGGTGATACGCGTGAGCTACTGGATGAACTCGGGTATGGAATCGTCTATTCTTTGCCCCAATGGACTCGCCGTGACGATCCTGATCTGATGGCAGATCGATTGCGACATCAACTCGGCGTTACAATGGAAACGCAGATCAAGGAGCTTGAAAGTCATTATGCTGCGATTGATCTGTGGAGAAGCATGCTCTTTGATCATGGGGTCATAATACGCGTGTGTCGTATGCCATTGGCTGATGTTCGAGCTTTCTGTTTCTTCTCTGACGAACTAGCAGGGATCGGCCTATCGAACGAGGATCGTGAACACGGTAGAATCTTCTCGCTCTTTCACGAAGTAGCCCATTTGGGATTACAATCGCCTGGTGTTAGCGGCGTCGTGAGCCAAGCAGCGAGTAGCGGGTCGCATAATCAAGACCTTGAGCAGTATTGTGATCGTTTTGCCGCCGCCTTCCTGATGCCATCTTCCGATGCTGCAGTTCACGAATCGCTCGTGCGTTTATCACATAACTTTGTTCTCGAAGGCGCACAGCTCGTTGCGCGTCGTTTCAAAGTGAGTAAATATGTTGCTGCTCGCCGTGCCCTTGACCTTGGATATGTTCAGGGGGATATCTACTGGAAAGCCGTCAATCTGTGGATGGCTCTCGACCGCAAACTCGCCCGTGAGAAGAAGGAACGGGGAGGAGGCGGTGGGGATTACAACGCCACTCAAGTTAGCTATACAGGGAAGCGATTTGTATCGCTTGTAGTTCAAGCAGTCAATCGGGGATTAATCTCATCAGTGGAGGCTGGAAGGCTCATCGGCGTAAACCCAGCTATTGTCGATGCTATGCGCTAATGACTATTCAGAGTAGTGTTCTCTATGTCTCGACCCACCTATACATGTTACAGTGTTGATGCTTGTACGATGATAAAGCTGAAGGATATGCTCCCGGCAGACTTATTCAAATCTGCCTGGGGGGAGGTTGAACGTCTGGTAGCAGATAACCGTTGGCGCATCTTCGACCATGTCGCGGGCGAGATTCACGGAGAGACCATTCAGGAATGGTTGCGCAGAAATGCCGACGCCGTAGTTCCCTTTGATGAGCAGTTCAATGCATATTTGAACCGCTTCATGATTGAGCTTGATTTATATGGCATACACATGATCAACCCGCAGGTAGATAAGGATGGTGGAGACCCCTTTGTCATTACGCTTGCGCTTATGCTTGAGCGACGAGACCTCTCAGACTTACGGAAACGCACAACCGGTGATGCCTGTTGTGTTTTAACGAATGAAGCCCCCAAAAAGAATAAGGTGAATATCCCACACGTTTGTGACATTTATGGTTTGCCACATATGAACCTCTTCGACTTTATGCGACACCACGGTTGGGAGATATCCCTAACGGTCAAACATCCGGAATAGCCTTCTCTATTATACAGGATACCCAGCGGAAGCGTCCAATATCGGATAACGTTGCCGGTCGTCCGTCACAGGCATAGGTCAATCATATACCAGATGTGATTAGAATAGCTGTCTGAGATGGAAGACCCCATTTTATTCGACCCCTGCTAAAAGTAGATGAAAGGGAGGTGGTGACGGCAAAGGAAGCCGAATCCCCCAAAACCGGACCAAGCCCACCCTCTCCGCATTGACACGCCACCCTTCGCCCGTTATCATGCCGGAAACTTCCCCGGAGGACTGCCCCATGATGACGCACCGTGAACGCCTGGAGACGGCCTGGGCGCACCGCGAGCCGGATCGCGTGCCGATTGAGTTCGGGTTGACGGCGCTGTTGCGGGATGATCCGCGCAGTGGGCGGTTGGTGGAACTGGTGGATAAACACGCGGATAATTTTCACGGGGCGCCGGGGCCGGCGTTCGGATTTTTTGGTTTCTCCGTTCTCGAGGGCGGCGAGGAGGTTATCGAAGAACGACCCGGCCGCTACACGCGGAAACGCCACACCACCGTCACCACCGTCGGCACGTTTACCGCCATCACGTATCACCCCGAGGGGGATGAGGATTATCACTGGGAGAAGCGCTACATCACCAGCACCGAGGAGCTGCGCGCGCTGGCGGAGACGCCGCGCGAGGCGCTGTCCCACGTTGACAAGGCCGAGTGGGACGCGGCCATGGCGCGCATCGGCGACGACGGCCTGCCGCTGACCTTCCTGCAGCATCCGCTGGGCAGTCTGGTGCGCAACGCCACCATGGAGGACGTCTACACCTGGTTCTACGACGACCCCGAGCTGGTACACCGCTACCTAAGCGCCTATACCGAGCAGATGGTAGACGTGCTCGACCGGATGCTCGCGGCCGGCATGATCAGCAATTTTGCCACTTACGCTCACGAGATGTTCATTCCGCCGTGGATGGGGGAGGTGCTGTTCGACGAGTTCGTGATGCC
>JAKIYB010000356.1:0-307 GCA_022708765.1 Armatimonadota bacterium
CAGGAGTGCAGGCCGGCATGCTCGGGCAGCATGTCGGTGAGGGTGCTCATCCAGCCGACGATGCCGGTAGCGGTCACCCGTGGGTCGAGTGCTCCGAGCAGCGCCGCGCGCATGCCGCCCATGGAAAGACCAATGCAGCCCACGCGCGCCGGATCCACTTCCGGGCGAGTGAACAGGAAATCCACCGTGCGTATGTCGTCCCAGACGAGGATGCCCGGCCAGGTGACTCCCGCCCAGAAGAGTGACTTCGCTACCGTGCTCTCCATCGTCGCGGAGACGCGGTCCAACAGGTCAATCCAGTGTTCCG
>JAKIYB010000356.1:408-5105 GCA_022708765.1 Armatimonadota bacterium
ATCACCGCCACCACGTAGCCGCGCCGCGCCAGCTCGTTGGCGATAGCCACGCCGTCATACCCGCGTTGGCGCATCTGAGTGAGGACCGCCGGCTCGCTCTCTTCCTCTACCAGCTTGCGCTTGCCGAAGTAGTAGTGCACGCCATGGTCGTGCAGTCCCACCACCGCGGGGAACGGTCCCTCGCCACGCGGCATCAACAGAATCAGCGGCATGCGCTCGCCCGGCGATGGCGTGACATACCACTTTTGGATGACGTAGTCGTCGTATTCGGTGTGGTCGGTCAGCTCCGGACTGAGTTCCACCGCCTCCGGTGTAAAGAGCAGCAGCGAGCGCAGGTATTCGCGCACCTCCGCGCGCCAGGCCTCGATCTCCGTATACCGGTCCTGCAAAAAGGACAGGGCGGGCACCTCCCGCGGCGCCTGCCGGGCGATGAACGGATAGAGGTTACCGGTGACAGCCATGCTTTCTCCCTCGGTGCCGGCGATAAATCCATCTTATGGTAACGCGCGACGGAGAATCCGGCAAGTGATGATGTTTTTGATTTGACACTCCTTCCGCGCTCCCGGTATGCTTAGTGTTCGGGACACCCTTCCCCTCACTTGAGTAGAAACCGGAGATACCATGGCTGCGCACGAGCGATTCCGTTACCAGACCCTTGACCAGTTGCAGGCGAAAATCGTCGAGTTGGGCGTTGAGATTCCGCTGACGGATCGCATAGATGTGCTGGCGTCGCCGGTGCGATTCGGGTCGCTCACCGTGCCGAACCGCATGGTGGTGCATCCGATGGAGGGGTGTGACGCGGACCATGAGGGACGGCCCACCGAGTTGACCTTCCGTAAATACGAGCGGTTCGCCGCCGGCGGGTCGGGTATGCTGTGGATGGAGGCGTGCGCGGTGGTGCCGGAGGGGCGCGCCAACCCGCGGCAGATCTGGCTGACCGAGGAGAGCCTGCCCGCCTTCCGCGAACTGGTGGACCGCATCCACTCCGCCGCCCGCGCGGGCATGGGCGCCGACTTCCGTCCGGTGCTGGTGCTGCAGCTTACCCATTCGGGACGCTACAGCAAGCCGGAAGGTATCGCGGCGCCGCTGATCGCCCACCATTCCATCATTGATTCCAAATCGGCGGTGACGCCGGAGACGCCGGTGCTTACCGATGCGTATCTCGCCGGCCTGGTGCCCTATTACGCGCGGGCGGCGAAGCTGGCGAAAGCAGCGGGCTTTGACGCGGTGGATATCAAGGCCTGCCACCGCTATCTGGTGTCCGAATTGCTCGCGTCCTTCACCCGTGAGAACTCCCGCTACGGCGGCGCCTTCGAGAATCGCGTGCGGTTGTTGGTGGATGTGGTGCGCGCGGTGCGCGATGCGGTGCCCGACCTGGAGGTGAGCTCCCGCCTAAACCTGTACGACGCGCTGGAATACCCCTATGGTTGGGGCGTGGATAAAGAGGACATGACGCAGGCCGACCTCAGCGAGCCAAAACAGCTCATCGCCATGCTGATGGAGCTGGGCTACCACGGCCTCAATACCACCATCGGCAACCCCTACTATAACCCGCATTTCGGGCGACCCTTCGATACGCCCATCAAGGGCATGTATACGCCGCAAGAGCACCCACTGGAGTCCTTCGCGCGCTTCATTCGCATCACTGCTGAGGTGCAGCAGGCGTTTCCGGAGCTTGCGGTAGTCGGCTCCGGCCACTCCTGGATGCGCCAGTTTTACCCGAACGTGGCAGCGGCGCTCATCGAGCAAGGCTGGGCGACGCTGGTTGGGCTGGGCCGCGGCGCACTCGCCTATCCCGACTACGCGAAGGATATCATCGAGCGCGGCGCGATGGCGCCGAAGAAGACCTGCATTACCTGCTCGGCCTGCACGCAGATCATGCGCGACGGGGGGCGCAGCGGCTGCGTGGTGCGCGATGCTGAAGTATACGGGCCCATATATCGCGAGGGCCGCAAGCTGTCGCAGGACGAAAACCGCGCGCTGGCGGAAAAGTGCCGCATCTGTGCCACCCCCACCTGCAAAGAGAAGTGCCCGGCGGGCGTGGATATACCCGGTTTCATCAGCGCCATTGCCTGCGGCGAGGAGGCGGAAGCCTACCGTATCCTGCGGAAGACCAACCCACTGCCGGAAATCTGCGCCCACGTCTGTCCAGTGGAGGTACAGTGCGAGTCCGGCTGCGTGGAGGCGATCTTCACCGGTCAGGCGGTGCCCATCAAGCAACTGCAGAAATACGTGGCAGCGCTGGCGCGCAAGCAGGGGTGGACGAAGCTGGCCCTGCCCGCCGCAAATGGCCAGCACGCGGCGGTGATTGGCGCCGGGCCAGCGGGCGTCGCCTGCGCCGTGCGCCTGCTGGAACTGGGGTTCCACGTCACGATCTTCGACGCTGCTGAACCTGGCGGGGTGGCGGGAGCGACGATTCCGCAGGAGCGATTACCGCACGAGGTGCTGCGCGCGGAGATCGCCGCTGTACTCGGCCTTGATGCCGACCCCGCGCGCCTCACGTGGAAATCCGGCATGCCGCTCACCGAAATGTTTACGCTAGACGACGTGCTAGCGGAAGGCTATGATGCCGTGTTCATTGGCCTCGGTCTGCCGCGCTCGCAGCAGCTTGACGCGCCGCGCCCGGCCAGCGGGGTGATGGACGGGCTGGATTTTCTGCGCGAGGCGAAGCTGGGCAAGCTGGCGGCGCCGAAGCGGGTGGCGGTTATCGGTGGCGGCAACACCGCGATGGACGCCGCCGTCACCGCGCGCACGCTGGGCGCCGAGGACGTTTACGTGCTCTACCGCCGCTCCTTCAATGAGCTGCCGGCGTGGCCAGAGGAACGCAATCACGCGCTGAACGCCGGGGTGAACTTCCTCATCTTCACCCAGCCGGTGGGTTTTGTGTCCGACGTCTCGGGCGCGCTGGCCGGCGTGCAGGTGCAGCGCACCACGCTGGGCGCGCCAGACGCCTCCGGCCGCCGCCGTCCGGAACCCGTGTCGGGAAGCGATTATATTTTGGAAGTGGACCTGGTCATCGAAGCCATCGGTCAGCTTCCACCGACGAATCTGGCCGCGCTACTGCCGGGCATCGCCCTCACGAAATACGGCCTCATCGCCACCGAGCCGGACTCGGCGCGCACCAGCCGCGATCGAGTCTATGCCGGTGGCGACCTGGTGAACGGCGGCAAAACGGTGGTGGAAGCGGTGCGCAACGGCGTGCAAGCAGCGGAGGAGATGGCTCGGGCGGCGGTTGGACAGGGCTGCGCGCGATAAACAGGATTTTCCCACTCTCCCGCGAATCATTTTCGCTATGACCTCCACGCGCCGGACCAGGGGCTGTTCGCTGTGGGCGATCACGGGATGCGGATGCGGCTCGCTTGCCATCATCGGCATTCTGCTGGTCTTCGCCCTGCTGCTGCTGCGCATGGAGCGCGAGCGGCGCGATCCCTCCTGGGACCACCGGGCTTACGGCGCCTGCCTGCAGAACCTGCGGTATCTGCATGGTGCGGCGGAACGCTATCAGCGCGACCACGGTCACCTGCCGGCGCGGCTGGAAGATCTGGACCCCATCTACCTGGACACTCCCGCGCGCCTGCGCTGCCCACTGGCGGCGAAAGGCCGCGGTGGACCGTATCGTTACACACCGGACGCGAAAAATCCCGATGACGCGCTCATCACCTGTGCAAATCACGGACAGGGGGCGATAATGGTACAACGCAACGGATTGCTGCGCGTGCCAAAATAGGGAGCGGGAGGAGTTGTATATGCGAGAGATTGCGCGCGCCGCGGTGGAAGCGGCGTTGAATGCCGGTGCCAGCTACGCTGACGCGCGGGTTGTGCGGCAGGATCACGAATCGGTGCAGGTAAAGAACGGCCACGTGGAAGGCGTGGCGCGCGGTGAAGACCTGGGAATCGGCATTCGCGTCATCGCTGACGGTGCCTGGGGGTTCGCCGCCTCCGCCGACCTCACCGCCGACAGCGTGGCGGATACGGCGCGCGAGGCGGTGCGCATCGCGCGCGCCAGCGCCCGCGCTCAGGCAGAGCCGATCACGCTGAGCGATGTGCCGCCGGTGGCGGCGGAGTGGAGCAGCACCTGCAAACGTGACCCCTTTGCCGTGCCGCTGGACGACAAAATCAGCCTGCTGATGGATATGGACGGGCTGATGCGCGCGACGAGAGACGTTCGCGTGGCGGAGGGGCAGCTCAACAGCTTTCGCACGGAAAAGTTCTTCGCCAACAGCGAGGGCTCGGATATCCACCAGACCACCACCGAGTGCGGCGGGCTGCTGCAGGCCACCGCGGTGGGGAACGGTGAGGTGCAGACGCGCTCCTACCCCAGCGCGTTGGAAGGCTATCACGGGCAGGCGGGCTGGGAAGGACACCGGCGCGCGCAGTGTCGGCAGGGAAGCGGCTGAACTGCTGGACGCCCCGGAGTGCCCTTCCGGCGAGTTGGACGTTATCCTGGACGGCAGTCAGCTCGCGCTGCAGGTGCACGAAAGCTGCGGCCACCCCATCGAGCTGGATCGCGTTTTTGGCACCGAGTTGAGCCTGGCGGGCGGCAGTTTTCTGCAGCCGGGCAAGCTTGGCTTCCAATACGGTTCTGAGCAGGTGAATATCTTCGCCGATGCCACCGTGCCCGGCGGGCTGGGCACTTTCCTCTACGACGACGAGGGCGTACATGCCCAGCGCACCCCCATCGCGCAGGAGGGCGTCTT
>JAKIYB010000357.1 GCA_022708765.1 Armatimonadota bacterium
CAGTCCCCCGCCCGGCCCGCCTGGGATCCCGCCGTCGCGCTGGCAGCGGGCATGCGCGCCAACAGCGGCCTGACTTCATTGCTGCCGCCTACCGACGCCGCCGCGGCCGGGGCGCTGCTGGAGAAATCCGTGGAACTGCTGCTGACCCCCGGCGCCTACCCGCTGCTGCAAACCCGTCGGCAATATGCACCGACCGTCACCACCGCGGGACCGACACACGGCAAAACCGGCCCGCTGGGGCTTTCCGGAGTGGGCTTCATCCTCCCCAATCAGACGATGAACTACCTCATCACCGCCCGCAATCCGGCAACGGCGACCGCCGCCGTGAAAGAGGTGCGCATCCTCGATAAGCTGGACGCTTCGCTGAACCTGACAACGCTGACCATTGGCCCGGTGCGCATTCTCGGCAAGACAGTCACCTACACCAATGCCGCCTGGCCACTGCAGGGGTACGTGGACCTGCGTCCGGAAATACAGAGCGTCGCTGAAGTGACGGTGACGTTCAACGCGACAACCGGCGAACTGCTGTGGGTCGTCACCGGCCTGGACCCGGCGCGCGCGACGTTGACCGACGTGCTGCCGCCAGGCGGAGAAGTGGAAGTCGCCATCTTCCTGCGTCCGAAAACGACGCTGGCCAGTGGGGCGATTATCCGCAACAAAGCGACTGTGACGCTGGACGGCGGTACCGCGACGCAGACGAACGAAGTGATTAACACCATTGACGCCGGCACGCCGGCCAGCGCGGTGGCGCCGTTGCCCACGGTGCAGGAGGACACCGTCTTCACCGTACGCTGGAGCGGGCTTGATGAGGCGAATGGTTCCGGGTTGGCCTGCTATACCGTCTTCGTTAGCGATAATGGTGGACCGTACCAGGTCTGGCAGGAACGCGTCACCGCCACCTCAGCGTCCTTCACCGGCACCTTCGGGCACGCATATCGCTTCTACAGCGTGGCGGAGGACGCCATCGGACACCTGGAAGCGCCGCCGACGGAACCGGACGCCGTCACGCGCATCGGGCGGCAGGTCACCTTCGGGATTGGCCTGCGGCTGATCAGTGTACCGCTGAAACCGGAGGAAGCCGACCCGAAGGCGCTGCTGGGCTTCGCCGAACAGAAATGGGCGCGCTACCTGCCGGGCACGGGATACGTCACCTACGGGAACGATCCCCTGAAGGTGACCTGGCTGTCGCCGGCGGCGGACGTGCCGGGCCGCGCCTACTGGGGCTACTGGGCGGACGTGAAGATGCTGGAGCCGGCGGGCCAGGAGGTTGCGCGCGCGCCCTTCCGCATCGCGCTGGCGTCGGGCTGGAACACCTTCGGCAACCCGTGGACGAAGCCGGTGGCGTGGGATCCGGCGCTCATCAAGGTCATCGCCGGAGGCGAGACGAAGACGCTGGCCGCCGCGGCCGCCGCCGGCTGGATCGCCGACTACGCCTGGGGCTGGACGCCCGGCACGGCAAATCCGACTACCGGACAATACTGGCTGGTAGGAGCGCCGGAAATCGCCGGCGCGGCGCACCAACTGGACGGCTGGCAGGGGTATTGGATCAAAACGACCCGCGCCTGCGCGCTGGAACTGCCGCCCCCGGCGCCCGTGCAGGCATTCACCCGGGGACGGGCGTTGCCCGCCGATGGCTGGCAGGCGCGGCTGGTGGCGCGCACCGAGACGAGCGAAGACGGCTGGAACTGGTTCGGCGCCGGCTCGCGGGCAGCGGTGCTGCGCGCGCAAGGCATTATCCAGCCGCCGCCACCTCTGGAGCCGACGGTGGGGTTGAGCTTCCCCGGCGGGCGGGCAATGCATATCAGTGAAGAGGCCGGCCCGTGGCGCTTCACCGTGACGGCGCCAACCCCTGGCGAGACGGTGACGCTGAGCTGGCCCGATCTGACCGGCGTGCCCGCTGACCTGGGCCTGGTGCTGGTGGACGAAGCCACCGGCGAACGGCGTTACCTGCGCACCTGCGCCGAATACCGCTTCACGACACCGGCCGATGGCCGGGCCTCCGGCTTCCGCATCGAAACGACCGCGCGTGGCGCGCTGCGCCTGCTGGCGCTCTCCGCCGCGCCAGCGGGGCGCGGCGTCGGGGTGGCGGTGAATTATCGCCTCACCGCGCCCGCCATGGTGCGCGCGGAAATCCGCACCCCCACGGGCCGCCTCATCCGCGCGTTGCCGCCCACCCGCGCGACGGACGGCGCGCTGCTCTGGGACGGCCGCGCCGCGAATGGCACTCGCCTTTCCCGCGGCACGATACTCATCACCCTTATTGCTGAGGGTGCGGACGGCCGCACGGTGCGCGGCGTGGTGCCGTGCGCGATGCCGTAAAACGTATCGCTCATACGACTAACCAGGGAGTCGCACCCATGAAAATACTGATGGTTCTCTGTATTATCGGCTTCTATGCCCTCGTCATCGCCGGCTGTTCCAGCAGCGGGGGCGGGGCACCCTATACCCCGCGCGACCGCACCGCGCCGGCGGTGGGCGAATTCACCCTGGTGCCGCCGGATCACGGCTGGCGCGGCGGCGCCTGCGGGGTGACGGCCACGGCGACGGATAATGTGGGCGTGACGTCGGTGGTCGCCCGTATCAGCGGGCCGGGAGCGTCCGGCGATGCCTTCCAACTGATGGTGACCGCGCCCGGCCGGTACCAGGGTGACGTGCCGGTGCCCGCGAACACGAACAACACCGGCCAGGCAAACACGTACTATATCACCGTCTGGGCCTGGGATGCCGAGGGCAACTCCGGCTCCGCGCTTGAGTCGCTGCCCGTGACGGTACCGGCGCCCGAAGCGCCGCTGCCGCCGCCGGTGGCGTGGTGAAGCCTGGACGAATGCGCATCACTTTCGCCACCCCCTGAAGGAGGTGGCTAACAACAACAAGCGCGCTGTTAGCTCACATTACTCAGGGCGCTTTAGTGTCCTTGTTATCGTTCGCACCCTCCTTCAGGGGATTCAGGGGCGAAGTCCGGTCGTCTTCTACGGGATCTCCTCCAGCGTGATGTCATCCAGATACAGCACCCCGGCGTCGCCGGCAATGTGCAGGTGCATGAAGGTGGCGAACATGCCCTCCGGCCAGGGAATTTGCGCGCCGGTGCCGACCGGGCCCATGGTCACCTCCCGCGTTTCCCAGCCTTTCAGCGGGCCTTTCACCCCGAAGCCCCACGCCCAGGTGCCGCCTTTGGCATCGGGCAGGTTGCCGCCTTTACCGTTTGACGCATAGCCGCCGATACTGATGGTGAGAGCGTCCGGCGTGTAGACTTTCATGCTCATGCGATACTTCTTGAACGGGTCTACATAGAGCAGCTTGCCGCCGGCGGGGATATAGCCGCGTTTCCGCTCCGTCTGCGCCTGGGTGATGGCCAGGCAGAATTTTCCGTTCAGCGTGGTATCCCCCGGCAGCGGATTGCCCGCGTAGGCCCGCGTCGAAGTGGTGCCACCGTATTCGGCCGGGAAGATGCCGCGCGTGCCGGATTCGAAATTACCGTCGGGAAACAGATTCGTCACCGTTTTCGGCAGCGGCAGGTTGGACTTCAACGTTTTGCCCGCGGCGCTGATGCTGCCGCCGCCGTCGAGCCAGAGCAGCGGAGGCTGGCCGGCGCGCAGCCGAATCACCCCGGCGGTCCCTTCAAACGCGATGTCATCAGCCTTATAGGTGAACGGCACGGCGCTGAGAAAGACGTAATCAATGCCGGCGGGCGTCTCGATGCGCGCGCCTTTGCCCTCGGCCAGCGGTGTCACGATTGGCGATTTCTCCGTCTTCAGCCGCGGATACAACACGGCGGTAAAGCCTTTCGCCTGCGGCATGGCGGCGATAAGGCCCGTCTGGGTGGTAGCCATCGGTCCCCATTGCATTTTCGAGTTCATGCCGGAGCCGGAGGTGCGGGTGATGGTCTCCGTCGTCAGCACCGGCGCCGGGGGCTGCGTGAAGATGACATCCAGGTCCACGTCTTCCTTGCCGGCGACCAGCGCCCCGCGCGGGTTCGGCGTGACGGCGTCGGTGGCGCACCACAGTCGCCAGGTAGCCGGCGCGGTCACGCCCAGCGAATCGGCCATGACGTAGTAGTTCGGTCCCAGCGGATCGGCGTCTTTCAACAGGACGATTTGCCGCGTCCACGCATCGGCTTTGCCGGCGACATAATCCACCTCAGCGGTCGCGCGAAACGCCGTCGGCAACATCAGCCGGCTGGCCAGCGGCGTCTCGACCATTGAATGATCGCGAACAGGGGCGCGGCCATAGTAGCCGAAATCATCGGCGAGGACGCGGCCTTTCCCCCAAAGGGTGATGCTGCCGGAATCCAGGTCGTAATGGCTCTCGTGCTCGCCCATAATGACGTGGAGCTGGGTCTCGCGGTCGGTCGGAAACCCGGTGCGCAAGATGGCTCCCGTCTTCGGGAAGAAATCACTTCCATACGCGGGCGCCTTCTCCGGGATGGTGCTGTCCATCAGCATGCCCCGATACCCGACGATGGCGGGGAACGCGCCGCCGATGCCGGGCTGCCGGTACTTCCCGCTCTGCGCGTGCAGCCATTGCATCTCCGACGCGAAGGCGGGATCTTTGTCGCGCCAGAGATACGCCAGCGTGCCGAACTCACTGGTGAGTTCGTAGAGATAGGTATTGCCGATGGGGTGGTGGTGCCGGAAACCGTTGATGCGCGAGTCCGGTGGCGTCAGCGTTTTCGCGAACCATTCGGCGACTTTGCGCACCTTCGGCAGGAAGACGTAATCGCTGAAGCCGGCGTTCTTCGCCATGATGAAGGCGGCGAGAATCATGTCATACGCGCCCATGGCATACGATGGCGCCTCAATCCATCCGCCGTTGTCGTCCGACCATTCCTCAAGCTGGCGGCGCAGCTCGCGCATGGCATCGTCGGCCCACGCTTTCGCGCGCGGGTGCGAGGGTATCAGGCAGGCGGCGGTGGCCTTGTAGCTGTAGACGAAGGTGGTCATGTTCGGGAAGCCGCCCATGCCGCGCTCGGGCGACCAGTTATCCGGACGATCTACCGCGTAGCCGATGAACGCCACCTGCGCCAGCAGGCGCCGGCGCTGCTCGTCCGTCATCAACGGGCTGCCAAGTACCGCGTCGGCCAGCAGCAGACTGT
>JAKIYB010000358.1 GCA_022708765.1 Armatimonadota bacterium
ACCGCGCGGGGTGGTGTCATGGCGCGCGCAGAGGGCGGCCGCGAGGCCGACTACCTCGCCCATCATGCCGGTGGTGGCCATCACCCGCACCGCGCCCAGCGCTTCGTGGGTAACGCTGATATTGCGTCCCGCCATGAAGAGGTTGCCGAGGTTGTGGCTGTAGAGCGCGCGATAGGGCAGCCAGAAGGGGGCGGGGAAGGGCCCCTGCACGCACCAGGAGATGAACTCGTCGCCTTCGAAACCGCGCTGGTAGTCGCGGTGCGGTACGTGCAGGTCCATGTGCCAGGTGCAGGGGACGCAGGCGTCGGGAAAGGTGGTCTGCTGGAACAGGTCGCCGCGGGTGACGATGACGTCGCCGAAGAGGCGCCGCGACTCGCGCTTGCCGGCGACATAGGCGGCCCAGGAGAGCTCGTGGTTCGGGTACAGGCCGTCTACGTTCTTCAGCGCGTCCCAGGCGCCGTACATGGCGAGGAAGTTGCGGTCGCGGATACGTTCCGCATCGGCGATGGGATGGAAGTCGAAACCGCTCTCCCAGAACCAGTGGCCCAGCGAACCGAGGCCGGGTTTGGCCCATTGCGCGCTCCACCCGCCGCGGCCCGGGAAGGGCTTGTCGCTCAGGTCCACCGCCCACGGGCAGCGCGGAAAGGGCGCGGGAGCGCCGGTATCGCGAACGCGCCAGACGTTCGTCGGCCCCATGTGGCCGGTGAGCGTGATATCGTACTCAGCGCCGGCATGCGCGCCCAGGTCGCCGTCCCCGGTGCAGTCGGCGAACCAACGACCCGTCATCCGCTGGCGGCGACCGGAGATGATGTCCTGCGCGACGATCCCTGCCACCAGGCCATTAGCCGTCTCCGCGCCGATAAGCCGGTGGTTCATGAGCAGCGTCAGCCCCGGTTGGGCGGCGAGCAGCGCAAGGCGCGGGTCATCCGTCGGCGCGGCGGTATCCGAGCCACCGAGCAGACGGGCGGGCGACTCCAGCGCGCGGACGAGATCACCCAGCCGGGGGAAAGGCTCCAGGTTCGTCTTGCCCCCCATATTCACGCAGACTTCGTAGCTGTTATTGCCACCGACGACCGGGCGGTCATGCACCAGCGCCACGGACAGCCCCAGGCGCGCGGCGGCCAGCGCGGCGGACAGGCCGGCGATGCCGCCACCGGCCACCACCAGGTCAAAGTGACCACCGTCCTCCGGCTCCACCGGCAGCCCCCGTGCCGCGCGACGGAAATCGGCGAGGTCATCCGGCTCATTCGGCGGAATGAAATCGAGGTCGGCGCTGAAGAGCAGGGCGTCGCAGCGTCCTTCAAATCCCGTTAGGTCACGCAGCGTTACCGTTGCCGAACCGGCGGGAAGTTCCACCACTCCACCATCCTGCCAGGCCCACGCAACGCCCTCCATGCCGAAGGTCGCCGCCAGCGGGGCGCCGTTCACCAGTACCTGAAAGCGTCCCGGCGCTCCCGGCCCCCAGGGCGCCGCCCAGTCACGCGTGCGCACCCAGGCGCGATAGCGCCCACCGGCGGATATCTCAACCGTCGTCACCGCGTCGGCCACCGGCCGGCCCAGCCCATGCGCGAGCAGGAAGGGCGATCCCATCACGTCCATGAACTGCTGATCCACCACCCAGCCGCCGCAATCGGCGAACTGTTCGGCTTCAAGAAAGAGGCTGGGCAGCGCGGTTGACATGATCTTCTCCCCTCAACGGGTAAGGCTGGCCACAGCGTACCAGATGGGACGCGCGGTCCGCAACCAACGTCTGTGTTCCCCGATGACTACCCCCTGTTTATGTGCAAAACCGCAAAACGGGGGGTAATGGTTCTGGCACCGGGATGCCTACGCGGACGCGCCTTCTACCTTCGCTATGGGGGACAGGTGCTCAGGCCGCGGCGCTACAACGAACGGGTGCAAGGAAAATAAAAGATTGTTTTTTGCAAAAAGTACGGGTAAGACCCCTAGTGCTATCGTATTCGTGCGAGCGAGTGCTATTCATTTATCACAGTACGAGCGATAGCATAGCACAGAAACGTTAGTTTTGCAAGCGCATGTTCGATACAATATTGTTCGCCTCCACCTTGATTTGTGGGATTGAAGGATTGTCTTGACAGGGAGCAGAGTAGCGCGGTCACGCGCGTAATTGAACGAGGCATGTATAGCGTACCGGGTGGTGTTATAATGCGGCCGGATGGAGGGACGGTGATGAGCGGGACGGTACTGGTAGCGTATGCGAGCAAGTCGGGGACGACGACTGAGGTAGCCAGGCGGATCGGCGCTTGTTTGCGAGAAGAGGGATTGCCCGTCGAGGTGCGGCGGGCGGCGGAGGTGACGAGTCTGGAGGGATACCGCGCGGTGGTACTGGGCAGCGCGGTGCGCATGGGGCAGTGGCTGCCGGAGGCACGACGCTTCGTCGGGCGGTTTTCGGAGGCGCTGCGCGAACGCCCCGTTGCCATCTTCACCGTGCATCTGCTGGCGCGGGAGAACAGCGATGAGAGCCGCGCGCAGCGGGAGAGCTATACAGCGCCCATACGCGCCTGCCTCACTCCGGTATCCGAGGCGTTCTTCGCGGGCCGGCTGGAACTGGCGCGCCTGTCCTTCGGCGAGCGGTTCATCTCCCGCATGGTGAAGGCGGAGGAGGTTGATGCCCGCGACTGGGAGGCGGTGTGCGCGTGGGCGCGCGAGGTAGCGGCGAGGGTGAAAGGGTGAAGAGGAGTGGTCAAGTAGGAGTATGTCACAGAAACGGGGCGCCCGGTGGGCGCCCCCTTCGTGTTTCCTCCGTCCCCGCCTTGCCATTCCCGTCCGAACCTGCTAGGCTAAGGGACGCATTTTCCCCCGCGGCGCGGGGAGTTTCAGCGGGAGACACACCATGGCATTACGCGGACACGTGTTGAAATACGGCGACCACATTGATACCGATGTCATCATTCCAGCGCGGTATCTGAATACCACCGATCCGGTAGAACTGGCGAAGCACTGCATGGAAGACGCCGAAGATAATTTCGTTGGCCGCGTGCAGGCCGGCGACTTCATCGTAGCGGGCGAGAATTTCGGCTGCGGCAGCTCGCGCGAGCATGCCCCTTGGGCGCTCACGCAGTTCGGCTTCCGCGCCGTGGTGAGCACTTCGTTCGCCGATATTTTCCGCGGTGGTAGCGAAGAGCTTTGCCCGTATCTTCTTCCGCAACGCCATCAACGTCGGCCTCCCCATCCTGGAATCCCCGGAAGCCGCCGAAGCCGCCGCCGAAGGCGACGAGCTGGAAATTGACCTCGAAACCGGCGTCATCCGCAACCTGACGAAGGGCACCAGCTATCAGGCGCAAGCCTTCCCCGGCTTCCTGCGCGACATCATTGACGCCGGTGGCCTGGTGCCATATGTAAAGCGGCAGCTTTCCGCGAAGTAGGGCGTAGTAAAAAGGGATCAGGTACTCAGGAGCGGCAGGCCGATTGGCCTGCCGCTTTTTTCCTGGCAGTTGAGGTGGAGTGTCGCCTGCCGATCTTCTACTCAATCGTCATCGTCTGCTCCCCCGCCTTCACCAGCATGTGCACGACGCCTTTCTTTGCGGCGATGCGCTTGCCATTCACTTTAACACCTTTTGCAACGCGCGCGCCGGAGAGCAGCACCGTTTGCGCGTTGCCGTTCGTCTGCAGGGTCATCTCCTTACCGGCGATGGTCAGCGTGGCGGCGGCGGGGGCCTCCAGGGTGAGGCCGTCGGCGGAAACGCGGCCGCCTTCACTAAGCTGCAACACCGTTCTCGTCGGACTGATGCGAATTCCGCCAGCAGTGCCGGTGAAGCTGACCTTGCCTTCGGTGAACTTTACGGGTTGTGGGGCGAGGAAGGCGTAATCAGTGAAGCCGCCTTCTTCGGCGGGGGCGCTGATTTTCACACCGTCGCCATTTGCTACCGTCGTGATGGCGGGACGGGGTTGGTCGGGCGTGCGCGGGTAGAGCAGCGCCAGTACCGGCTTGCCTTCCGGTTGGGTCACGCGCAGGCAGAGCTGCCTCTCGCCGCCCCAGTTCTTATGCTCCCACTGCCAGCGGCTCAGCGCGGGTTTCGCGGGTTGGGCGATGACGATATCCATATCCACCCCGAACTGCCCCTTCGCGAAAGCACGATTGCCTTCCCAGGTCAACTCGTCGGCCATCAACCAGTAGCTCACCGTGGGCGGTGGGCAGGGAGCGGTGAAGTCGTCGCGCACCAGCAGATAGCTGTCCTCGCCCGGCGTCTGCGCCTTCATCAGCAGCACGCGCCGCTGCCAGGCGAAAGGATCCGTCGCCTTGATATCGCGTTGCTGATTCGGGTCGGCTTTCAACGCTTCCGGCGTAGCTGGATAATACGGCGTGGTCAGCAGCGCCTTGACGTCCACCTGCCCCATCAGGTAATCGGCGCCGGCGGTCGAAGCAAATGATCGCACGGAGCCGAAATGATCAATGATGCCCGCTCCTTGTGGTGTAGCCTCCGTCTTCTCAGTGAACGGCTCCACGGTGTGCGGGAAGTAGCTGTACCCCTGATAGAAGCAGCCCTCTTTCCCGTAGCCGGGACAGGGTTTCGGCTCACCTTCCCGCACATCCCACGACACGCGGTTATGCAACACGCCGGTGCCGCTTTCCGGCGAATACATCGAACCAAAATCCATCATCATCGGCACGCCTTTGGCGAAGAAGGTGAAAGCGCCCATGTCGGACTGGAAATGGTCGAAGGCGAATCGGGAATAACGGATAGCCAGCCAGCTTTCCATCGGCTGGCGGTCACGGAGGATCGCGCCGTAATCGGGATACCAACGCGTGCCCAACATCGGCGCCACCGGCACGGCGGTGGCATTCGACAGCATGGCGGCGGGGATGAAACCGCCGGCGGCTTTACCCATCTCGCCGCTGACGCCGTTCAGCGTGCCGGCCAGTTTGTCATCCACCCCCTGATAACCAAGCGCGAGCATGTCGAGGATCGCGGTGGGTTCCGTGCGCGAGGTATGACCGAGCGGCCAGATATTGCGCCGGTTCTCCGCCGGATTCAGCAAATACGGCTTGCCCATCGGCTGGCCGAAATATGGTCCGGTCTTCGGTGAGCGCGGGTCAGGCGGGGTGAGGATATCAATCATGAATTGGCC
>JAKIYB010000359.1 GCA_022708765.1 Armatimonadota bacterium
CGGGTGGTTCTGATGCATGCTGATTTCCGGGAAGCCCACCGCCGGGAAGCCGCCCGGCATGCCGGCGGCGAAGTTGTGGTCACATTTCGCGCCCAGGTTTTCGACAATCAGGTAGTCCACCCAGTCCGGCGGCGTGGCGAACGCCTGCCGCAAGCCTTCCCACTCGCCCTCGGTGAACAGGTCAAAATACCAGGTGGAGAGGAGGACGTTGCCGTGCGGAAAGGCGCGCTTGTACATCCGCGCCAGCGGTTCGGCGATGCGCGGGAAACCGTTGACGCCCCACGGCGCGCAGTCCGCGCAGGTACAGCCGCCCTGGTCATAGGGCCAGATCCAGTAGTAGTCTATGCCGATGTCGGCGAAGGCGGCCAGCCGCTCTTCCGCCCAGCGCAGAATGAGCTCCATGCCGCCTGGTTTGCTCGGGCAGATTTCCACGTGATAATGCCCGCCGGGCGCCGTGTGGTAGCCGTGCTGCCCCGCCCACCATTCGGCGCGCAGCTCCTCCGGACTGCTCGTGTAGGCTTCGTTCGCCAGCGTGGTCAGCCCCGTCCCCATGCCGATGCGCTTCGCCGCCGCCAGCATCGCCCGCAGCCGCGCCAGCATCGCCTGCGCCTCCGGATCATCGAGGCCGGTGTAATGGTGCATGTCGAACCAGACGCTGAGGGCGTTCACCCCCCACAGCGCCAGCTCTTCGATATAGCGTTCCACCTCTTCCAGCGGAGCCTCGTGATACCAGTTGTGAAAATGCGAGGCGAAGTAGATGCCGCGCACCGGCTTCGCCGGCACCGAGACGCCGCGCCATGGGCCGGGGATGAAGTGTCCCGCTTCATAACGCCCATCGTGCAGCAGTCTGCCGATACCGTAGACCAGCCCGCGCTCGTCGTTGCCGGCGATGCGCAACCCGCCGGGCGCATCCGCGATGCGGTAGCCTTCCACACCGATGCCCGGCTCGAGAGCGAGGGCCAGTGTGAAATCGCCGGCGTCGTCCAGCGCGACGCCGCAGCGCTCGCGCACCGTGCGCGCGAAGATATTGACGGCGCGCTCGATAACGGGCGTAGATGAATTCGGCGGGAGAATGCGAATCATAATAGTCGCTCCTTCATAACGGGATTAGCGGCTATTTCGACGGCGCGCGGCCGCTCCCTTTTGCGCTACTTCTGGAGGGCGCGCAACACTCCTGTGTAGCCCCTCGACCGGCGCCCACTTCTTCCCCCGACCCCCTCCCTACTTAGGGGAGAGGGATGGGGGGAGAGGCGCTCGCCGTGGTGGGAAGCAACAGTCCTTCCTCACAGCTTTTTCTTACACCCGTATCTGGTACGCCCGGCCCCCGTGAGATGATCGTGTTTCAGGCTTGCCGAAGAGCGGGTGTCATGGGTATGATAGGAATACGATGAGGGGATCTCTGCTGCCGCGAATACTCGTACTCTGTCTCTGCGTTGGGTTGCTGGCCGCGCCGGTATTTGCCGGCGCCGACCCGTATGATGCCATCGAGCGAGCGCTCAAACTGGCCGCCAGCGGCGAGGTGGATGCCGCGCGCGCGGCGCTGCCACACGTTGCCAACGCGGAGGAAGACCCGCTGTCCCGGATGGCGCGCGGCGCGGTGGAACTCTACGCGAAGAATCTCCCCGTCGCGGAGACAACCTTCCGGGCGGTGCTGGGGCGCGATCCGGACTGCGTGCCGGCGCTGTGGGGATTGAGCCTGTGCCTGCTGCAGCGCAACCATGTCTTCGAAGCCGCGGCGCTGATAGACCGCGCCGCGGCGCTGGCCCCGGCGGATACGCGCATCAAAACGATGCAGGCCTACACCGCCTGCCTGCTAAACCGGGTGAGCGACGCGGCGGCGGCGGGCAAGGCGGCGCTGGACGCCGGCGAGAAATCGCCCTTCCTGCTGGCCACGCTGGCGATGGTGCAGCGGCGCATGGGGTACGCGCAGAAGGCGCTGGAGTTCGGCGGCTTTGCCGCGCGCGCCTATTACGGCATGGATTTCCTCGCGCCGACGCGGCCGGTGGCACTGCCGCTGACCATGGTGACAATAGATACGCCGGTACCAAAGCTCGAGCCCGCCGTGCCGACGGGCGCCCAGCGCACCGACATCGAACTGGACGCTCCCAAACCGGGCGTGCGCCCGGCGGATCGGCCGCTGCGCATCGCCGCGCCCATTGATGGAAGCACGGTGCGCGGCATGCAGCGCGTGCAGGTGGCTTTCCGCAATCCGGGAGAGATGAAATTTCTCGTATTCCTGGTGGACGGCGTGCTGCGCGGGATGATTACCGAACTGCCCTACCACTTCACCTGGGACAGCGATGCCGCCGCCGCCGGCGAGCACACGCTGACCGTGCGCGCCTTCAGCGGGCGCCACCGCCGGAGCGGCGCCGGCCTCGCCGCCCGGCGCTCGCGATGCGCAACTGCGGAATGATATCCTGACGTTAACGATGCCCGCGCCGGAGCCGCTCTCCCTCTTCACTCACCTGGGAAGCTGGCACCGCGACGTGCGCGAGGTGCCGCAGGCGCTGGCGGCCTATGAAAAAGCGGCGGCGGTCAACCCCGCCAGCGAGGGCGTGTTGAAGACGCTGGCCGAACTGTACCAGGAAACCGGCCTGCACCCGATTTCCCCCACAGGCGAAGTGGCGCGCGGCCCGGTGGGAAAGAATCGCGTGGCGCTCACCTTCGACGATGGCCCCAATCCGCTCTACACCGAGACGATTATGGAGGAGCTGAAGAAGTACGACGGCCGCTCGACCTTCTTCCTCGTGGGGATGATGGCGCAGCAGTATCCCGACCTGGTGCTCAACCTGCTGGCCGCCGGGCACGAGCTGGGCAACCACACCTATACGCACCCGAATATCACGAAACTATCGCAGAACGATCTCATCGCCGAGGTGCTGCGCACCCGCGTGCTCATCAAAGATGTTTCCGGCCGGCAGACCTACCTCTTCCGCCCGCCCGGCGGCAATATTGACGAAGCCACCACGAAACAACTGCGCGCGCTGGACTACAACATCATTTACTGGGACATCAACGCCGGCGAATACCGCAAAACCGCCTCGCCGGAAGAACAGATCACCCGCATGCTGGCGAATATCAAGGACGGCAGCATCGTCCTCCTGCATAACGGTCCGATAGACGGCACCATGAGCATCCTCCCTGGCCTCCTGGCAGGCCTCCACGCGAAAGGCTTCACCTTCGTCACCGTCTCAGAGCTGGTCGCGGGAAAGTAGAAAATATCACATTGAAAATTAACAATTTTCAATGTGAAAGACCAACCCCCTGATGTTGCTCAGTAAAGCGGTGACAGACTGCGCATTACCCTTCTCCAGTATTATCCGGCAGTATTGACTATTCCGGTGTTGCATGTCCGACCGCTCCCGCCAACCCTCAGTAATGCGTTGTCTGTCACCGATTTACCCCGTGTCAAACCCAACAGCGCCACCCACGTTCACCTGCGCCGCCGAAATGGGGACTGCAACTAATGTCCTATCTATCCGTGCCTGACCACATCACCCACCCGAGGAAATTTGTTGCTGTCCCCATTTCGCGTGGAACACCCTTATTCCTCCACCCGCACCGACGGCGCCTGCGCGACCAGCAGCTCCAGCACGCCGTCCTCGCGCAGGCGCTGGCGGGCGACGCGCGCTTCGCGGTGCTCGGAGAGCCAGCGAGGCGGGACACCGTCCAGTCGGACCACCCGCAGGCCGAGTGCCGCTGCAGCCGCTTCCGCTTCGTCCGGATGATAGCCGATGAAGGAGGGAATGTCCGTCACCATGGTGACACCTCCTGGCCGGTGAGCGCGTGATGCAGCATCACCAGCGCCTCCTGCGCGGCGCGCTGGCGTATCGCGGTGCGGTTGCCGAACATGGTATAGCGGTACGCGCGCGGTTCCTGCCCTTTCTGCGCGAGCCCGATATAGACCAACCCCACAGGCTTCTCCGCCGTGCCCCCGCCGGGACCGGCGATGCCGGTAATGCTCACCCCCACGTCCGCGCCGGTGGCGGCGGTGACCCCCGCGGCCATCGCGCGGGCGGTGGGCTCGCTCACCGCGCCGTGGGCAACCAGCGTCGCCTTCGGCACACCGAGCAGCGTCATCTTCAGCTCGTTGCTGTAGGAGATAACGCCACCGAGGAAGTAGTCGGAACTGCCGGGGATGTTCGTCAGCCGCGCGCCCAGGCCGCCGCCCGTGCAGGACTCCGCCACCGCCAGCGTCAACCCGCGCTCGCGCATCAGCAGGCCTACCACCTCTTCCAGCGTCTGCTCATCGGTGCCGTAGACATATTGCCCCGCACGTTCGCGGATGGCCGCCTCCACCGGGGTGATGAGCGCGGCGGCTTCGTCTTTGCTGCTGGCGCGGGCGGTGACGCGGATGTGCACCTCCGCCAGCTTCGCGTAGGGCGCCACCGTCGGGTTGGTCTGCGCGTTGATGACATCTTCCAGCAGCGTCTCCAGCGCCGCCTCGCCGATGCCGCAAAAACGCAGCGTGCGCGAGACGATGGTGTAACCGCTGCGCGCGCGAAGGTAGGGGGTGACGCCGTCGCGCCACATCGGCTCCATCTCATGCGGTGGGCCGGGCATCGCCACCGCGATGACGCCGTCCTTCTCCAGGATGAAGCCGGGGGCGGTGCCGTTGGGGTTCGGCAGTACGATGGCGCCCTTCGGCAGCATTGCCTGCTTGAGCTGCTTCTCCGTCACCTCGCGCCCGCGCGCCCTGAAAAAGGCCTCCACCACCACCCGCGCGTCCTCGCGCATCTCCAGCGGCGCGTCGAACACGGCGGCGATATCCTCGGCGGTGATGTCGTCCTGCGTCGGCCCCAATCCGCCCGTGCAGATGATCAATTCCGCCCGCGACTTCGCCAGCCGCAGCGTGTCCCGCAGACGCTGATGGTTATCCCCCACGGTATCGCGGAAGAAGAGCGGGATGCCCAACTCCGCCAGCCGCTGCGACAGGTAAACGGCATTCGTGTCGGTAATCTGCCCGAGCAACAGCTCGGTGCCGATGGAAAGAATTTCCGCGCGCATGAATTATCCTTAATCAATGAAAACGTTCCGACGCTCACACCTCCGTTCACCCCTCT
>JAKIYB010000035.1:0-231 GCA_022708765.1 Armatimonadota bacterium
TGCTGACCACCAGGTTGCTGTCCTGACTTTTTCGTGGTGTCCGCATCCTGTCCGTTCGGCTTCCTCATATTCGAGGTTAGCCCGTCTCGCTTGCCTTCACCCACCTGAGATGACGGACTTTTCCCGGTATTGGTGGCGCCGGGCTTTTCGGTTTTATAGTTTCTCTGTTCGTTGTCTTTCGGGTTACCCTTACTATCGCCTCGCCCCGTTTTTCCGTCCAGTGGAACTGCG
>JAKIYB010000035.1:294-9104 GCA_022708765.1 Armatimonadota bacterium
CCTTCCTATCCCTTTTTCCAGGTTTAATATCGGGGACGGTCTGGTGACCGCCGTCCTTCCCCGCACCGGAGTCGGGTTTGACGGTGATGGGAGCCTTACCCGGAGATTTACCGTTATTGGGACCGGATGTGGTTCCTGGTTTGCGCGTCTTCCCGTCCTGCGCGGGTTGCTGCTGTCCCGGCTGGCGCTTCGTGCCTGTGTCGGGTTTACTACCTGGTTTATTGCCGGGACGCGCGGTGTCCGTTCCTGAACGTGGCTGTCCTTCATCATCGCGCCGCGTCGTCTGCCCCACGCGGGAGGTGCCGTGAAAGACGTCCTGTGACGGCCGTTCCCGCTCCTGCGCCGACTGATTTAACCGCGCAACCAGCGATTGTAGTGGGTTTTTCGGCAGAATCGTCGCCAACACCGCGGCCATCAGTAAGACGCCGATCATCAAGGCGATCCAGCGCCGTAGAAAATTTGGTGAGATGATAATCGGCTGTTGCGGTGTCTCGTGAGATTTGCGAATCAGTCGCGCCAGCGACAGCAGTCCGAACGTGCAGAGCGTGAATGGCAGCGCGAAAACAATGGCAACGGTGGTATTGTCACCGCTATCCGTCGGAATACCCCCGCCGATGAAGATGAGCGAGCCAATTATAAAGAGGATGATGACGGATGCCTGCGAGGAGGTGGCGGGCATGGGCCGTTCCTCATCCGTCGCAACTAACCGCCATAGCGCTACCCCCGCGCACTCCCGAAGGATGACCGTAGGGTACCAGGCGATAGTGAAAAGTAGCAGAAGCGCCACGCCATGCGCCCCGATGACTTCTCCCGCTTTAAGGGCAATCAACATCAGCAATATGGGGATAGCGATATTTACCACAATTCCCAATACCAACAGCCAGCGACGTTCACCCGACAGCGTGCCCCATAGCAGAACCCACATGTAGACAGCGAAGAGCAGGAAATCGGGAAAAAGGTTCACCTCGCCCTGCAGCGTCATGCGGGTGATGACGAAGATCACCGGCAGCGCCGTCGCCGCTGCCGCCAGCATCGGGATCGTAAAGGTTACGAGCCTATTCGTATCGTCCTGGTTGCCAGAACTCAAGAGTTGCTAGTTCCTTTTCCGTGCGAATCCACGCCACGGGAATACCGAGCGCCGCCACCCGCATGCGGGCGTTTTCTGCATACGAGCCCGGTCCGACAATGATGGCGACAATTTCAAAGCCCGACTTCTTTAATGCATCCAGTTCCAACAAGCTCTCATCGCTCAAATGATGGGAGATGATGAGTGTTGAGGCTGTCCACGGCAGTGTCGAGTGTAACTGCGTGAGGTAGGTGGAAAGTGCCGGTGTGGAGGATAACTGCATGCGGCCGAGGGCATTGAGGATGGAAGCGAGTTGCGCCGGGCCTTTATCGGGGCGAAGTTGGATGGGCATCGGCGCCTGCTTGGGCTGATGCTTCCAGATGGCATCATAACCATTGGTCTGCATCCCCACCAGGTGCTTCTGGTCGAGCAGGCTGGCCGCCACCGAAGCCGCGGCCGTGCAGGCTAGTTCTGCCACCGTGTCAATGGGCGGATAATCGCCGTAGTGCATGTTGAGCACGATATTCACCTCGATGGAGGTAGAGGGCTCGCACATCTTCGTCGCCAGCGTGCCCAGCCGCGCGGACGTCTTCCAGTGAATTTTCGAAAAGGTGTCTCCAGGCAGGTAATCGCGCACGCCGACGATGCGCGTGGTATCTTCGTAGATGCGCTTGGACGAACGGGCATCGCCGATGGGGCGGTTGGACGGAATGCGCAGTGGTGGGATGGGGACGATTTTAGGATAGATGGTAAGAAACGTATGGTCGTCACCGGTGACATTGGTCTGCGCCATGCCGAAGAGGTCACCGGTAGACATGCGCAGCGGTCCGATGGAAAAATAGCCGCGCTGCTGTCCGGTCATGCGATAGGAATAATGGCTGTCCCTACCGTCGCCGGCGATAAATAACTCACCACAGGAACCGAGCGCGCGAAAGCTGTCTGGGATGCCGTCCTGGGCCAGCACCCACCCGGGACCGGATGGGCCTTGCCAGTTCACTGTCACGTCTACTGATACCGGTTGACCGATTTCCGCCTGAGTATGCGACACGTGCCGGGAAACCGACACCACGGTCGCCCGTCGTCGCACCACGGTGATGGCCGCCAGCGCCAGCAACGCGATGAAATAGACCAGCCAGCTCAACAGCCACGATTCGGTGTTGCCGACAATGAAAAGCAGGACCAGCACCGCGACACCCCAGATCAGGTAGTGCATGCTTTATCCTTCAAATTCGGCGCCGATACCTGCGCCTGTATCTCCCAGAGAATATCCATAGCCGTGCGTTTATTTAACCGTGTCTCCGGCTTCAGCATAATGCGGTGTTCAAGAGTGGGCTGCACCAGCAGCTTGACAAAATCCGGCAGCACGTAATCCCACCCGCGCACCGCCGCTGCGGCTTGCGCGGCGCGAAACAGGGCGATGGAAGCGCGTGGGCTGGCGCCGACGGCGATCTCCGCATGCCCGCGCGTCGCGCGCACCAGTTTCACGATGTAGTTACGCACCTCTTCATGCACGTAAATCTGTTTTACGTATTCCTGTGCTCGAATGATATCGTCAACGCTGGCAACGGGCTGCAGCGAATCTACCGGATGCGCCACGCGGAGGCGTTCCAGCATGCTTACCTCGGTATTCTCATCGGGATACCCCATCTTCAACCGCATGCAGAAGCGATCAAGTTGCGCCTCTGGCAGCGGGAAGGTTCCCTCATATTCGATGGGATTCTGCGTGGCGAAGACCATAAAAGGCCGCGCGAGACGGCGCGTGCAGGTGTCTGTGGTGATCTGTCCTTCCGCCATCGCTTCCAGGAGCGCCGATTGCGTGCGAGGAGTTGCGCGGTTCAACTCGTCCGCAAGCAGAATGTTGGCGAAGACCGGGCCCGGACGAAACTCGAACTCGCCGCATTTCTGATTGAAGACGGAGACGCCGGTGACATCGGAGGGGAGCAAATCCGGAGTGCACTGTACGCGTTGAAAGACGCAGCCGATGGAACGGGCGATGGATTTTGCCAGCACCGTCTTTGCCGTGCCCGGCACGTCTTCAAGCAAGACATGCCCCTCGCAAAGAAACGCGATGAGGGCACTGGTAATCACCTGACGCTTGCCGATTATCACCAGTTCGATGTTCTGAATGAGCCGCTTGGTTAGTTCATTGACGTACGATGCGGCTTCTTTTGTGGCGGTAGTACGGGTAGTCAATATGCTCCCTCCCTGGCATCAGAATACGATGCTTCCCGGCTACTATATCGGCTGTACGAGCGACCGTCAATAAACGCGGAAATCGTATGCGGAGCTCAGCGTTCCGCTCCTTCGAAAAATCTATCAATGGAATTCAGACGGCGCGATTTTCATTCCGGGACGGTGCCACCGCTCGGACGCCAGGGAGACATGGGATGATTTTCACAACTCCCGCGTTAATAGCAGCTTCTCACCGAAAAACACTTCGACCTTCACCTTCTTGCCGCTTCCTTGCACGGTGTGAACCACTGTGTCGCCTGGATTATGTTCGCGCTCATATGCCGTCGTGCGTCCGATATCATCTATGACGTCTATGCGAACCTTCTCCGGTTTCTCGGCGTCCATGGGAAGTTCGACGTTAAGAGTGGTGGAACGTAGGTTGTCATCCAGGCTTTCATCCTGTTCCTTTATTTGGCGGCCTTTGCTGATTTTTATCGTTACGGTGCTGTTGCGCTGCAGTTTGGTGCCTGGCGGTGGTGATAGGCTTACGACGCGGTCATACGGTATCTTCGCATCGTATACGTAGGTTTCGGAGGCAATAAGGAGTTGGGCTTTACGTAGGCGCGCTTGCGCGTCAACTAATGACAGTTCTCGAATATCCGGTACAGTGGTGAATGCCGACCCGGCGCTGACGATGAGCTGCACGATGCGTCCTTCCTTCACCCGACGGCCGCCAGTCGGATCCGATGAAATGACTGAACCGGAGGGAATCGTCTCACTTGATTGCGTGTAAGGATAAATCTCAACCCGTAGACCCGCGCGTTGCAGCAGCACGGCGGCGTCCTCCTGCTTCAGGCCTACCACCACCGGTACCTGCGTATCCTCCGGCAGCGACCACTGCCAGAGTTGTACGCCAAAAATTCCCACCGCTGCCACCGCCAGCATGGCGATTAACGGCATCAGGCAACTGACAAAGGGGTGTGGGTATGACTCACCCCAGGCGGCCTCATGAATATGCTCACGTCCCATTCCACGTCCTGGCATAGCTGATTACTTCCCGCGAATCGCCCGGATGGCGGCTTGATGTTCGGCGAAGGTATGCGTAAAAACATGTGACCCGTCGCCCTTAGCCACATAATACAAATACCCATGTATCTCCGGGTGCATAGCCGCTTCGAAAGCGGAATATCCTGGATTGCAGATCGGCCCCGGGGGCAAACCCGGAAATCTATAGGTATTATACGGTGAATTCACTTCCAGGTCACGATAAAGTACGCGCTTTAATCGCTCCCCCTTCGCGTAAAGGACCGTCGCATCGCACTCCAGCTTCATGCCCCGCCGCAGGCGATTCAAATATACCCCGGCAATGCGTGGGCGCTCCGCTGCCACTTTCGCTTCCGCCTCAACCAGCGAGGCCAGCACGAGCACCTCGTGGAACGAGCGGCCATCCGCTGGTGATCGCGCGTGGTACACCGCCACGCAACGTTCGCGGAAGGTGGCCAGCATGCGGGTGAGTATTTGCTCGCCTGTTGCGGCCTTGCTGAATTTATACGTATCCGGGAAGAGATAGCCTTCCAGCGTCGGCCCTTCAATGAAGCTGAATGCGGCCTTCCAGCGCGTAACATCACGAGTGAGCGCGGGGAAGTCGGCGGCCGCTTCCGGCCAGTGCTCGCTCAGGAACGGTCCAGTTTCACTCACCCACTTTCCTTCGGGTATCGTCACCCAGTAGGCTTTCGTACGGCCGGAGATGAGCAAATCCAGGATGTCCACTGGCCGCATGCCAGTGGTCACCTCGTATTCGCCCACTTTCAATTGTGCGGCTTTGCCGGTAGCGCGTCCATACAGGCGGAAGATAAATGCATTGGGAATTAAGCCGCGTTGTTGCAGTCGCGTTGCCACATGGCGAAACGTCGTCCGCGGCAGGATATCAACCGTCTGCGGTTCTCCCATCTGCACGGGAATGGTGAGCATCCGGTAAACATATCCCGCCGCGCCACCCAGCGCTAGCAGCACCGCCAGCGTAACGATCAGCAATACGCGCCAGTATCTACGCCGTGGTTGTGGCTCCGCGGTCTCTGTCTCACCCGCTACGGGCCCCTGAAAATCGTCGGTCATGCGTGTTCCTGTAGAAATCGCTCCAGTATCAACGCGGCGGCCAGCGCATCCACCTGCGCCTCGCGTTCTTCGCGGCGCAATCCGCGCTCGCGAAAAATCTCCTCAGCCTCTACCGTCGTCAGCCGCTCATCCTGCAACCACACTGGCACGGCCACCAGTTGCTGGAGATGCCGGGTGAAGCGCCGCATCCATGTTACCCTCGACCCAGGCGTGCCATCCATATTCAGCGGCAGACCGATGACGATCCCTTTGCAGGCATACTGTACCGCCCATTCCGCGCATTGTGACAGATCGCGCGCGCGGGTGATGCGCGGATAGGTGAACAACGGACGGGGTGCCGCGAGAGATGTTCCGGCCAGCGCCACCCCGATGCGCCGCTCACTGATATCCAGTCCGAGCAGCGGGAATTCCACAACGGCGGGGACAGGCGTGTCACTCACGGTCAGCAGGCCTCCAGACATCCCCATTGTAGCGGCCAGGCGGGAACTCGGCAAGGCGGCGTGTGTAATCTGCCTGCCCTGCGGGGAAGAGTAGCAGCAGAGATTCCGCTCCCGGCAGGAAAATCATCCGCGACGGCAAAGGATAAATTCCATGAAAGGTGTCGTGCTCGCGGGCGGATTGGGCACCCGGCTCTACCCGCTCACGCTGGCCACAAATAAACACCTGCTGCCGGTCTATGACCGCTGCATGGTGGAATACCCCATCAGTACGCTGCTTCAGGCGGGGATTGACCGCATCATGGTGGTCACCGGCGGCCCGCACGCAGGCGATTTCCTGCGTGTGCTGGGCAACGGCCGCAAGCTGGGTATTGCTCACCTGGAGTATGCCTATCAGGAACACGAAGGCGGCATTGCCGACGCCCTCAGCCTCTGTGAGGACTTTGCCGATGGCGAACCGATAGCGGTGGTGCTTGGTGATAATGTCACAAACGCCAATCTCGCCGCGCCCGTGGCCGCCTTCACCGTCGGCGCGCATCTGTTCTTTAAAAAAGTGCCTGATCCCCAGCGCTTCGGCGTTCCCGCCTTCGACACCGGTGGCGTGCTGTTGCGCATTGATGAAAAACCGGCGACGCCAGCCAGCGACTACGCGGTAACCGGCCTGTACCTGTACGACGCCCGCGTCTTCGATATCATCCGCACGCTCGCGCCCTCCGCGCGCAAGGAGTTGGAAATCACCGACGTGAACAACCGTTACCTCGGCTGGAACGCGTTGGGTTGGTCGGAACTCGATGGGTATTGGACGGATGCCGGTACCTTTGCCTCGCTGTACTATGCGAACGCTATCATCGCCCGTGAGCGCGGCTGGATTGCCCCTGACGCGCTCGCCGGCCATACGGTGACGCCATGATTGATGGAGTGATCCTGAAACCCCTGCGGGTCATCCCGGACGAGCGCGGTCATTTGATGGAAATCCTTCGCCGTGACGATCCCTTCTTCACCGCCTTCGGACAGGTGTATCTCACCACCACCTATCCCGGTGTGGTGAAAGCTTGGCATTGCCACGCGCGGCAGGACGACCATGTTTGCTGCATCCGCGGCGTCATCAAGCTGGTGCTCTACGACGATCGCCCTGACTCCCCCACCCTCGGCGCGCTGCAGGAGTTATTTATCGGTGAATCACAGCCGCTGCTCGTGCGTATCCCGAACGGTGTCTGGCATGGCTGGAAAGGCGTGGGCACGGAAGAGGCATTCATCATCAACTGTCCCAGCGAGCCATATGAGTATGCGCATCCAGATGAATTGCGCCGCCCATGGGATGATCCCGCGATTCCTTACGATTGGTCGTTGAAAATGGGCTAGGAGCCAACATGTCTTCCTCATACCGTCACATCCTCGTCACTGGCGGCGCCGGTTTCATCGGTAGCCACCTGGTGCGTATGTTGCTGGCGCGGCCTGTGGCGCGTGTGACGAATGTGGATAAGCTCACTTATGCTGGCAATCCAGCGAATCTGGCCGATATCGCCGGCGATCCACGCTATCACTTCGTCCATCTCGATATCGCCGACCTGCGTCTGCGCGCGGTGCTGCGCGAGAATCCCCCCGATGCCATCATCAACGTGGCGGCCGAGACGCATGTGGACCGCGCGATCGCCGACCCACTGGTTTTCGCCCGTACAGACGTGTTAGGCACGCAGAATTTACTGGAATGCGCGCGGGAGATCGGTGTGCGCCGCTTTGTGCAGGTGAGCACCGATGAGGTATATGGCAGCATTTCCGAAGGCGCGGCTACCGAGGACAGTCCGTTACAACCGGGTAATCCGTATTCCGCGAGCAAAGCCGGCGGCGACCTGCTATGCCTGAGCTACGCTAATACCTACGGTCTCGCGGTTAGCGTCTGTCGTGGGGCGAATACCTATGGTCCCCACCAGTATCCGGAAAAATTCATCCCACTTGCTATCACGAATCTCCTCACCGGACAACCGGTGCCGCTCTATGGCGACGGCCGCCAGCGTCGTGACTGGCTCTATGTGCTGGATCACTGCGCGGGCATCCTCACCGTGCTGGAAAAGGGTGTTCCCGGCGAAGTGTATAATATCGCCGCCGAGCAGGAACGCGAAAACCGCGAAATACTGGCAAGGTTGCTGGCGTTGCTGGATGCGCCGGATGAGGCGGTGCGCCGAGTGACGGACCGCCCCGGTCACGACCGCCGTTATGCGATGGATGCGGACAAACTGCGCGCGCTGGGCTGGTCGCCGAAGAAGCCCGTAGAAGTGGGATTGGCAGAGACCGTGGATTGGTATCGCCAGCATTCAAAGTGGTGGCAGTCCATCCGTCAGGGAGATGCCTTCATCGCCTACTACGCGCGACAGTATCCGATGCTGCCGCCACTCGCTTAATGAACTGCCGGTCGCATAACGATGGTGATCGGGTAAACGTACTGAGTCACCGATATCCAACCGTGACGACGACAGCTTGGGGTTGAGCTTCTCGATCACCTCAACGGTCGTGCCATACTGTCGCGCGATGACGTAAAAACTTTCGCCGCGCTTGACCGAGTGGAAGCGTTCGCGGGGAGGATGCCCCAATTCCTGGGCAGCTTCTTCAGCGGTCATGAAGGGCAACGGTGATTCTGCGTCCTCCGCTTGTTCGAAGGGGCGAATCGCCAGCCGTTCCTTCACGGTGGGAACGCCCGCTTTTCCGGCTGCCGCGCGTTCCTGCATCAATGAAATCGCTCGCCAGGCTTCCTCGTTTGACGCGAGCAATACCAACCGCTGGCCATTCACGACAATAACGGCGCCGTGAATAACCGCGGTGAGTTTCGCATCGAGTTTCTCCACGGCGGCTTCCACGGTGACGAGAGTGCGCAAACCCCAGGCGCGCGCGACGCGCACCTCACCTTCCCGAAACTGCACAGAATCCGGCGCTTTCGGTGCATGACGAATTTTTATCGCTTCGACCGCCGTATATGCCGCATCTTCCGAAACCAGTACGCACAATGGCGCATTCTCCAGCAGTAC
>JAKIYB010000035.1:9169-12336 GCA_022708765.1 Armatimonadota bacterium
ATGCGCGGATGAGAACTGAAGATACGTGAGAAACACACCCCCGCCCAGCAACGCCAGCGTCACCAGTGTTGCCCAGAGCTTGCCGTAAGCGGGGCGATAGACGGTCTTACGCCGCGATGGGCGTCGGCGCAACGGCGGCAATATAACTCCGCCACCGGTTCCCGAATCTGTTCTGTGATCGTCGCTCATACGGAAACTTCCAGAGTGATGGGTGCTTCAGTGGTTTCTTTAGCCTCGACAAGGTAGCGCGCGGCATCTTCCGGCGTGGTCACGTTTATGTAGATGCCCGTGCCCATCTCAAAGCCAGCGGCGATGGTAAGCCTCGGCATGATGACCATGTGCCAGTGAAAAATATCTGAGTCTTCCCGATCGAACGGCGCGGTATGGATGGCGAAGTTATAAGGTGGCGCGTTGAGACAGCGCGAAACGCGCCCAAATATGTCGCGCATCAGTCCGGCGAACTCCACCACGCGCTCGCGAGTCATCGCCGCAAAGCTGGCCTGGTGCGACTTCGGCATTAACCAGGTTTCAAACGGATACTTCGATGCGAACGGCTCGAAGGCGAGATAATGTTCCGTCTCGCTTACCACGCGTACGGCCTGCTCCAGTTCATGTCGCACCATATCACACCAGATACAGCGTTCGTGAAACTGGTAATAGCGCTCCGCGCCATGAATCTCGTTCACCACGTCAATAGGGATCATCGGCGTGGCGATGAGCTGTGAATGCGGATGCTCCAGTGAGGCGCCGGCCACTTTTCCGTGATTGCGGAAGATGAGGATGTATTTGAAACGCGAATCCTTGCGTAGATCCAGATAGCGCTCGCGATACGCCCACACTACCTCTGCCATCTGAAAGGCGCTCATGGTAGCGGGATCCTCATTATGGCGCGGCGACTCGATGATGACTTCGTGAGCGCCGACGCCGTGCATCACGTCATACATGCCCAATCCGCGCTTATTCAGTTCTCCCTCGATCGCCAGCGCGGGAAACTTGTTCGGCACGCAGCGTACCCACCAGTCGCTGACATTCGAATTCGCGCCATTGCGGAACGCCAACACCTCCGGCGGCGTGGTGCCTTCCTTCCCCGGGCAAAACGGGCAGGTCGGGGAAAACTCCGGGCGCTCCGGTTCGGAGGCGGATGACTGGGTGAAATCAGACGGACGGCGTCCCCGTTCTGTTGCGATGATCACCCATTCCTGGGTGATCGGATCTTTTCGTAATTCCGGCATATTTGACTCCTGCTATTCTCGGAGGCGGTTCCACACCGGTAAACTGCCTGGTTTCCTCACGTGCGGCAAGGCGTTTTCCGGTCTTCTTCCAGCCTCGATGTTCATCCATACGGCAATCCCGCACGATTGACTAACCAAACTATACCCGTTTCCCACGTGAACCGGCGCGCGGAAACGTCCCAATATGACCGAACCTTACCGCAGAGCATCAACGCGGGCGGACGCCAACGTATCTGTTGGTTCAATATATGTGGCGGACAAAGATAGCTGCGTCGTCCAACTGGCACCGGCGGCAAGCTGTAAAGTCCACACCGGCAGCACGACTGTACTCTGATATACCCATTCCAGGCCCGCTAACGAACGCAGGGGCGTGTGAATCGGATAAATCCAGCTCTCCGTGACATCTTCCCAATCGAAAGCGAGTGTTCCTTGTAACCACGCGTCCTCACAGAGCGCGCCGTTAGCCTCCGCACATGTCACCTTTTCCAGCGCAACCTCGGTAGACTTATCGCCGTGCAGAAGAGTCAACCGTCGGCCTGGCGCGTCACCCGCGGTGAGTTGTATATGCATTTCGACTGCGAAACGCAGAGCCCTCTCGCGATCCGAGTGATTCGTCACCCTGTACGCCACGCGTAAGTCATTGCCGATGAGTGAGTATACTTTATCAACCCGTAGTGGCACGAAATCCTGCCCATCCCAGAAGTGCCCATCACGCCAGAGCCGCAACGTGGTGCGGTCCAGTGTAAAGTCGTAAACACCGAGCACAAAATCGCCTTGCTCGCCATAAGTTCCGCGCGGCATATCCTCAGCCGTCGTCGCCGGTGAGAGGAGATGATCAACAAAAGCGAAACGCGGGTGCCAGTCCACTGGCAACGCCGGTATATCCTCCCGGGTATCCTTCTCGGGGCGCAGGGGATATCGGCTCATCGTATTCATGAAGTTATGTGCCAGTCCCAGGTGTTCCAACGCGAAAACGGCGCCGCCCTGCGCGGGGGCGATGCCCACTGATATCTCTCCGGCGCGTAAGTAGACTTCGTCGCGCCCATCGTAATCGTGGTCAATTACCTGCGCGCTGGGCCTGGCATCCGCCGGCAGGAGCGGCGCAACTGCGTACTCAGCGCGCAGCAAGTGTTGGTAAACAGCGCGGCGGAGATGTGGCAGATATAGTCCGCCGAACGTGCCATACCAGTACGCGCAATTGCACTGAGCGGCATAAAGGTTACGCTGTGCCGCAGTCGTGTCATGACCGGCATTTTGCGCCGCCGCCACCCAGCGGCTCACCTGATACATCTTCTTATGCATCAGGTTGCTTTCACGGTACTGAGTGAGAAAATTGCGCCAGTTGCCGCCCGACCATTCGAGCATCTCCTGGTAACTCGTTGGCGGCAGGTATACGCGCTTGCTGACGCCAGACTGTCGCAGATAATCGCCTGGGAGCACACTGGTTACATCGTCTGATGCTTCAATGGCGCTGAAAAGCTGGTCGAGGTAGGCTTCCTCACCGTAGAGGTAGTCGTACGTGCCGGGCCAATTGCCGAAACGCTCGCCGTCTTCGGCATAAATAATTACCTCCGGCTGCGCCGCCGTCATCTCGCCGAGTGTCGCCATCACCTCCATCACCGTCAAGGTAGGTATCGCATAACGCAACCGCCGACTTATGGGTAGCACGCGCACGGGATCGCCCTGTTCCTCGGTGATGAAGGCCACACAGGTCTCCTGTTCGGTGTAACCCTGGTGGTGAAACACCTCGTCGTCAATGAGCACGTAGTCTAATCCAGCGGCATGCAGTGCCGTCGGCAGCGACGGTTCCCACACGCGCTCGGCAAGCCATGCGCCCGTTGGTCTACGGCCAAACAGCGCTGTTACCCATTCGCTCAACAGCGTCAGTTGCCCGCGCCGGTCACGTTCGGGAATCACTGCCAGAATCGGCTCGTA
>JAKIYB010000035.1:12346-16373 GCA_022708765.1 Armatimonadota bacterium
CCTGCCCGGCTTCGACCAGACATCGTATGCGAGCCAGATATTCGGAGCGCTCGTCGCAAAGCCATTCCAGCAGTGGACCGGTGAAGTGCAGGCCCATGCGCATGCGCGGATGCGCCTCCAGCACGGTGAGGCATGGCTCATAGGCGGTGTTGAAACAATCCTCTGTCACCCAGGGGAAATTCCCCACCGGTTGATGGTTGTGAAGTATCCAGATGAATGGCGTCGGAGCCATACCTACTCCTCAAGGTTGGGATTTCTCGCTGTTATTGTAGCGTTTCTCCCGTTCAGACCTTGACAGGTGAGGTCAACATTACTTAACATATTCGTATACGCCCCCGTGGCCAAGTGGATAAGGCACAGGCCTCCGGAGCCTGCATCACAGGTTCGAATCCTGTCGGGGGTACCACATTTTCCTCACGGCCATCGGTCTTCACCGATGGCCGCAGCCGTTCCCCCTTCTCCTTACGCGACTTCTGCCGTATCTCCTCCTGTTGTCCCGCGGCGATATGCGTGGAAAATGAAAAGACGGGCATGAAAAATTCTCTCATGCCCGCCCTCTGCCTGATAGCCGTGTTGTGTCCGTGTTATTTCGCCACTGCGGCTTCCCAGATGGCGTCTTCATTCATCACGGGCAGGACGACCAGCCCATCCTCTTTGGCGGATTGGTACATCGCCAGCGCCCATTCCAGGGTTGGACGCACACTGGTAATGGGGATAACGGGGTCGCGGTTTTCGCGGATGGCGTCAACCATGTCCTCGATCACCGTCTGGTGGTCGAGGAAACCGAAGTCCGCGGGGCCGGTTGCGCCAGTCGCGACAGCGGCGCTGCCGTAGGCGCGAATCTCCTCGTCTTCCGGACGCTCATCTTTGAACTTCCAGGTTTCCATGCGCTCGCCGATCATGATGGCGGTGCCGTCGGTGCCATTCACCTCAATGCGGATATCGGTGCCAGGCCACAGGGCGGTGGAGGCCTCTACAATGCCCTGCGCGCCGTTCTGGAAGTCCACCATCGCCAGCAGAGTGTCTTCCAACTCCACCGACGGGTGCGCCAGGTTGCTCATGCGCGCGCGCACCTGCTTCACCGGGCCCATGAGATACTGCAGCAGGTCAATGTAGTGGAAAGCATGCTGAATGGTGACGCCCGCGCCGGAGCGCCGACTGCTGCGCCAGGCATCCATGTGGTAGTACGATTCCGCGCGGAACCACTTCATATAGGCATCGGCATGGAGGATCTTGCCGAAGCGGCCTTCGGCTAACGCGCGCTTCATCGCTTGTATCGGTTTGCGCACGCGGCACTGCAGCACCACGCCGATCTTCACGCCGGCCTTCGCGCAGGTATCAATCATCGCATCCACTTCGCGCAGTGACATTGCCGGTGGCTTTTCCACCAGGATGTGCTTCCCGGCGGCGGCGCATTTAAGTACCGCGTCATAATGCAAATGATTCGGCGTCAGGATATTTACCACCTGAATCGCCGGATCTTCCAGCATGGATTCGAGACTGCTGTACCCCTTACAGCCGAATTCACCGGTAAACTTTTCCAGGCGCTCCGAACTCACCTCGGCAGCCGCGATCAGCGCGCCCTTTTGCGAATTCAACAGGCCTTTCGCATGAAACGGCGCCACCAGGCCGGTACCCAGTAAACCGAAACCAATGCGGTCAGTCATTGTCATTACCTCACAGTTATCATTCAACAGAGCTCGTAGTGAGCCACGCAGCAAAGCGGAGTGGCGTTTGCTGGAAGGAAGCCTACCAAACTATGGAATCAGCAACACCTTCAACGTCCGCTGTGCCTCCAGTTCGGTGAAGGCGGTTTGCCATTCGTCCAGCGGGAATTTGTGCGACACCACCTCGCCCGCGGGGATTTTGCCGGTTTGGATGAGGTTGATGGTGCGGTCCCAACTGGTGTAGCTGGTGGACATGTTGAAGATGAGATCAATCACCTTCGTCGCCGCTTTGTCCCACGGGAAACTGATGCTCTCCTTGCCGGTGAGGCCGATGGCGCACACGCGGCCCTTCTTGCGGACGTATTCCACCGTGCTGGCGATGGCCGGTGGAGCGCCGCTGCATTCGACCACCAGGTCGGCGCCGATGCCGCCGGTGAGTGCTTTCACCACCTCGACGGGGTTCTCTTTGGCGAGGTTTATGACCGTTTCGAAGCCGAGTTCGCGCGCTTTCTTCAAGCGCACTGCTTCATCGGCGGGGGTGCCGACCATCACGATATGGCGCGCGCCGCCTGCGCGGGCGGTGAGACCCGCAAGCAGGCCGATAGGACCGGGGCCGAGTACCACGACGAAATCGCCTGCTTCGATCTTCGCCCGTTCGATGATGTCATGCACCGTATTGGCAGTCGGCTCTACCACCGCCGCCTGCTCGTACGTCATGCCATCAGGAATGCGGTGCAGTAGCTTCTCCGGCATTTTCAGAAACTTCGTAAAGGCGCCGTCAATCCCCCACCCCGGCGAACGCTTCGTCGGGCATATCTGCACATTGCCAGTGCGGCAGAGGTAGCAATGGCCGCAGTGCTGCGTGTGCGGTTCGCCGACAACGCGGTCACCGACGGCGTAATACTGCACGTCCGGTCCCAGCGCCACGATCTCGCCGGCGAATTCGTGCCCGAGTACCACCGGCGGCCAGTATGGGAACTCATCATGCAGCACGTGCACGTCCGTGCCGCAAATGCCACAAGCCTTCACGGCGATGAGCACTTCGCCCGGCCCGGGTTCGGGCACGGGAACCTCGCGAAGTTCGAGAAAGCCATCGCCTTTCTGTGTCTTCACCAGCGCTGTCATTAGTTCTGTTGCTACTGCCATCATATTGCTCCCTTATGCAGTCGCACATCCGTGTTTTCACAGTTCCTCCTCCCCGCTTTGGGGAGGAGGTTAGGGGGAGAGGTGACTCTTATCTTTGAACGCGCCCCGACGCCGCGCCGCCCATCAGCGCTTCCACTTCACCGCGAGTAGAATAGTTAAAGTCGCCAAGGATGGAATGCTTCAGACAGGATGCGGCCACCGCGTAGCGGATCGCCGATGCCGAATCACTCAATCCTTCAGTGATGAGTGCGAAGATTAACCCGGCCGCGAAGGAATCGCCACCGCCCACGCGGTCCACGATGTCGGTGATCTGATAGGGGCAGTATGTGCCATCGTCAGCCAGCGGCGCGAAGTGCACCTCGCCGGACGCCGCGTCGTAAAGCATGCCGCCCCAGTTGTTATGACTGGCGGAGATACTCTCGCGCAGGGTGATCGCCACTTTCGAAACATTGCCGAACTGGCTCACAACCTGCTTCGCCACGTCCCGATATGCTTCAACGTTTAATTCTCCCGATTCCACATCAGTGCCTGCCGCTTTGATGCTCAGCACTTTCTCGGCGTCCTCTTCATTAGCAATGACCAAGTCTACGTATGGCAGCACCTGGCGCATCGTTTCCTCTGCGAGGTCGCGCGGCTTGGTGCCGGGGCGCCAGTTCCACAGCTTTTTACGAAAGTTCAGGTCGCAGGAGACGATGGCGCCGGCGGCTTTGGCAGCCTTCACGGCAAGGATCGTTGCCTCGGCCGTATTTTCGCTCAACGCGGGGGTGATGCCCGTTACATGGAACCAACCGGCGCCCGCGAAGATGGCATCCCAGTCATACGCTCTGGCAGGAGTGGTCATGACAGAAGAGCCTTCGCGGTCATACACGACTACGCTGGCGCGCTGGTTGGCGCCGGCTTCCAGATAGTAAAGGCCAAGACGGTCACCGCTGCGCACGATCTTCCCCGTCTCCACGCCCAACCCGCGCAGGGCATTGATGCAGGCGTCGCCGATGGGATTCTTCGGCAGTGCGGTGACAAACGATGCCGTCGCGCCATAAATGGCCAGCGACACCGCGACATTCGCCTCGCCGCCGCCGAAGGTAAACTCCATGGAGCCCGGAAGCGCCTGGGTGAAACGCTGAAAACCCGGCGGGGCGATGCGACCCATCACTTCACCAAAGGTCACAACTGATTTACTCATGGTTAGCTACTCCATTTCTGCATGAACTGCA
>JAKIYB010000360.1 GCA_022708765.1 Armatimonadota bacterium
CTCCGGCGGTGGGCAATCCAATAAGCCTGGAGCGGAATGGTGAGGTGACACCGCTGCCCGCCAATTACGTACCTAAAAAGCGCGACGTCTTCATCGTGCGGGTGATGGTGCCGCTGGACACGCCGAAGGCGATTGTCTTCGAGAACCGCTTCAGCGGTATCATTACCGAGGAAGGCTGGGACGGTACCACGCAGGCCATCGGACAGGTGCTGCGCCCCGTCATCGGCATCGGTCGCTTCTACGGTAGTCAGTATGCCGAAGTGGGGGCGTTGCGCGCGAACCACAGCGGCGTCATCTGTATTTCGGTGTCGCCGCGCGGCCAACTCGGCGGCTTCCAGATACTGCCCAAGGCACACGCCATGTCGGCGGAGATGATCGGCGCGCGGTCGCTCACCCAGTGGATGGTCATCGGCCCGCTGGATGCCCGCGCCCCGTCCTGGGAAGGCGTGGCGCCGTTCTACCGTGACTACCTGCGCCCCTGCTGGACACCGGGCAGCGAGCATTATTACGTGGATATTCGTGTAAAGGATGGCCCCTGGCAGCCGATCCCACCGATGGGCCTGGTCGCGGACGAGATGAAACCGCTGCCGGACTGGGCGCCCAGCGCGCTGTCGCGCGTGACGCATATCCGTATCAACTTCCCGAATCCGGACCCCCGATCGAATGCGCCGCGGGTGCCCACGGTTGCCGCTACGCCGTCTCAGGCGCAAACCCCCGGCGCAGCGTCTGCTCAGTGACAACCCGTGGATCCATGAAGTGCAGCAGGTAGTCTGGACCGCCGGCCTTGGTGCCCGTACCTGAGAGTCGAAACCCGCCAAACGGCTGACGCGCGACAACCGCCCCGGTGATTTTACGGTTAATGTAGAGGTTGCCCACCGCGAAGTCTTGCCGCACCCGTGCGATATGCCCCGGATGGCGCGAATAAAGGCCGCCGGTGAGGGCGTAGTCCGCATCGTTCGCCAGTGCCAGCGCCTCGTCCAGGTTTCGCGCCCGCATCACCGACAGCACCGGACCGAAAATTTCTTCGCGAGCAATTGCGGCGGTCTGCGGCACATCGGTAAAGATTACCGACCCGACATAATACCCCTCTTCAAGATGCGCCACCTCCGCCTGATGGGCCAGCGTCGCCTCCCGCTTGCCCAGTTCGATGTAGTGCAGTGCCTTTACCTTCGCGCGTTCATCAATGAGCGGTCCGAGCGCAAAGCCGGGCTCCTCCGGCGGACCAATGCGCAGACTGCCCGCCGCGGCCACCAGGCGCTCAACGAAGCGCTCGCAAAGCGAGTCAAATACAATAACGCGTGAGCAGGCTGAACACTTCTGCCCGCCGTAACCGAACGCCGATTGCACCGTGCCCAACACCGCCTCGTCGAGGTCGGCGTCACTGTCCACGATGATGGCGTTCTTGCCACCCATCTCGGCGATAACCTTCTTCAGGTGGCGCTGGCCTGGCGCCACCTCCGCCGCCAGTTGCGCGATATGGCAGCCCACCTGGCGCGAACCGGTGAAGGCGATGAGATGGATATCCGGGTGTCCGACTAAGAAGTCGCCGATCTCCTCGACGGGGCCCGGCAGAAAATTCAGCACGCCGTCCGGGATACCCGCCCGGCGCAGATGTGCCACCACCACTGCCCCACAGACTGGCGCCTGTGGGGCGGGCTTCAAAATAACGGTGTTCCCCGTCACCAGCGCCGCCGCCGTCATGCCGGTGAGAATGGCCATGGGGAAGTTCCACGGCGCCAGCACCAGCGCCACGCCCTTCGGCGTGTAGACGTAACTATTCGTCTCGCCGGGCAGCGGCACTAACGGGTGGAGCGCATCCAACCGCTCCATCTCGTCCGCGTAGTAGCGCAGGTAGTCCACGGTCTCGCAGACATCCGCGTCCGCTTCACGCCACCCCTTCCCCACTTCGTATACCTGCAGCGCCGCCAGGTCGTCACGCGCGCTAATTATCGTGTCAGCGGCGCCGCGCAACATCGCCGCGCGCTCTGAAACTGGCCGCGCGCGCCAACCGGGCAGCGCCGCCGTCGCCGCTTCCACTGCCCCCTGCGCTTCAGCCTGTCCCGCGGCCGCCACCCGGCCGATAACCTCCGATGGCCGGGCGGGATTCACCGAGACGATCGCGCGGCCTGTCTCCACCGCTTTTCCACCGATGATCAACGGATAGGACTGCCCAAATCTGGAGCGCACCCGCGCCAAGGCCTCGTGCATTTCCTGCTGCTCCGCCGCCAGCGCGAAGTTGCGCTCGGGAAGGTTTTGGAAAGATACCGGTATGGCGGTTGCCGGTTCAGTAGGTATCTCCACGGGATTGGCGAGTAACTCTGCCGGCGCCACCTTCTCGGTGAAGCCCTGGCGCAGGAAGGAGGTATTCGCCGTATTTTCCAATAGGCGGCGCACGAGATACGCCATGCCCGGCAGCAGTTCTCCGCAGGGGGTATAGATGCGCAGACGGCGATGCTGTGCCTTCACCGCGTGCTTCAACTGGTCGCCCATGCCGTAGAGCATCTGGAACTCAATCGAATCAGGCGGCAGGCCGCGCTCCTCGGCCAGGACGATGGCGGCGGCGATGCTGCGGATATTATGCGAGGCGATGGCGAGACGCACGATGGGCACATGGTCCAGCAGCAGCGCGGTCATCCGCTCAAACGCGGCGTCCGTCTCGTGCTTGCGCGTGTAGACCGGCGATGGCCAGCCGCGCTGGCGGGCGAGAATCGTCTCGTAGTCCCAGTAGGCGCCTTTCACCAGGCGCACGGTAATGGGCATACCGCGCTCGCTGGCCACCGCCAGCAGGTCGCGCGCATCCTGCTCGGTATCACGCAGATACGCCTGCAGCACTACCCCCAGGTGCGGCCAGTCGCGGTAGGCGTCTTCCAGCATCAGTTCGCGCACCACGCGCAGCGTGATCTCCTTTAACGCCGAGTGTTCCATGTCAATGTTGATGAAAGCGCCGGCGGTTTTCGCCCGATCGAGGATGGGGCGCAGGCGGTCCTTCACCACCGTGGCTGTGCCATCGGGGTCGGCGGGCTCGAATTGTGAGTAGAGCGCCGAGAGTTTGAGCGACAGATTCAGCGGCGGAACAGCTTCCCCGGCGACGATATCCAGCGCCGGCATAACGGGCCAGCGTTTCACGGCACTTGCCAGTGTATCGAACAACCCCAGGTACTGCTGTTGGTACCTGCGCGATTCTGCTTCGCTGACCGTCACTTCGCCGAGAATATCGAGGGTGAATGTCATGCCGCGGGCGCGAAGGCGGCGGATGACGGCGACGGCCTCCACGATATTCGCGCCGGCGATGAAGTTCCGCGCCATGCCGGTAATCTGCGCCCGCGTCAGCGCTGCGAGCACCGGTCCGGCAACGCGATTCGCGGCCGCCGTGCGCAGCCCTCGCGCGCCGACTGCCTCCAGCAGCGGGAACCGCACCCCCTCGGCGCCAAGGTACTCAACCAGATGATCGAGCAACGCATCGTAATCCGGCAGCATGGGCAGCACGTCCACAAAATGGAAGAGTTGCACCTTGAAGCGCTCATCGCGCATTGCCCATTCCATCAGGCGCATGTCTACGTCATGCCGGGACAGCCCGCGCGGGGCGCGCGCCGCGGCCTCGAATAGCGCGATGCCTGCCCGGCGAATACGAGCTTCACGATCTGCCGTTGTCATCCTTGCTCACTCCCGCCGATCATACCGACAGTGTAGCGTGATGCACACGACGACGGGGCGCGCTTCTGTACCAAATGCGACCGCGCGCCGGGTGACCCGGCGCGCGGTGTGATGTTTCTCGCACGGTCAGCTTACTTCCCGCGGCAGCACTTTCCCGCGCCTTTTTCCAGCGCGAGCGTCTTGGTCGGGGCATCGCAGACCGCGGTCGGCCCGTAATACTGGATGGGACCGGGGAAGAGATAGGCATCGGAAATCGCCCACTCGTCGCGATGCGCGGCGAAGTAACGGAACGGCGCGCCCTCAAGGTCAACCAGCGCTTTCTTAATCACCGGCGTTAATCTGCCTTTGCGCATCTCCATATTCAGCATCATGGTGACCGGCGTGCCGCCGGCGGTCCACTCATCGCTGGACTCAATGAGATGCTGCACATTCACCGTATACCCCGTCAACGCGGCGCGGATGAGCACCGCCGCGGCATACCCGAGGGAGTAACAGTAATCGGCATCAAAGTTACTCGGATAGGCGCAGCGCCCTTCATAACCGAAAAAGTGACCCAGCGGAGAAAATTTCACCTTTTTCGCTTTACCGTGGGCTTTCAGCAGGCGGATTTTATCCGACACGAGATCAATGAGCAGGCGCTCAGTCTCCACCTGGGAAAGGGGAACGTTGCCGTGCTTGTCGCGCTGGAGCAGCACCTCCTGAATGTCAACGGGAAGCGAACTGTATACCCGGGAACTGGCGGGGGTGAGCAGGCCGCTGACGTACTGGAAGCGTTCGGCGTGGTTGCCCAGCGACATGATATACTTCTCTTCGCGGCCGAGGATGGCGCTCAGTTCCTCGATGAGCGTTTTGATGTCGGAGATGAACTCCGGCAGGCCTTCCGGCACCAGCAGGATGCCGTAATTCTTGCCGTCCTCCGCCCGGCGGACGATGACGTCCACGATGCCGTCCACGATTTCATCCAGCGTGGTGCCCTTCGCCTGAATCTCCTCGGAGACGAGGCAAATATTCGGCTGGGTCTGCAGCGCGCACTCCAGCGCGACATGGCTGGCGGCGCGGCCCATCAGGCGGATGAAGTGCCAGTACTTCACCGCGGACTGCGCATCGCGGCAGATGTTGCCGATCAACTCCGAGTAGGTTTTCGCGGCGGTATCGAAACCGAAGGAGGCTTCGATCTGCCCGTTCTTCATGTCGCCGTCAATGGTCTTCGGCACGCCGATGATACGGGTTTTACTGCCCTGGGCGCTCAAGTACTCGGCAAGGACGGCGGCATTGGTGTTGGAATCGTCGCCGCCTACGACGACCAGGCCGTCCAGGTTCATCTCTTTGAAGTGAAGCAGGCAGGCAGCCAGGTGCTCGGGTTCCTCGATCTTATCGCGGCCGCTCATGATCATGTCGAAACC
>JAKIYB010000361.1:0-310 GCA_022708765.1 Armatimonadota bacterium
GTAGCGGGTGAGGTGGTACTCGACGTCGCGGGGCTACATCGTGCAGGCGCCGCCGGGCAGCGTCTGCCTGGTGATGAACCAGAATGTCATCGCGCGTCCGGGTGACGGTGCCGCCCGCGCTGGCTTGGGCGAGGTGGCGGCCGATTGTATTCACGGACAGGCAGTACGAACAATTATTCGGTATGGTGTCCCCCAAACGATCCCCCAAAACGATCAAAATTCTGATAAGGTAAGGTATTTGGGTAGGGGCGTGAGGGGGGGAGATGATGGTCTGTCGTGTATACAATAGAGGTGATCTCGTGAGCACGAC
>JAKIYB010000361.1:320-5048 GCA_022708765.1 Armatimonadota bacterium
ATTAGACTTCCACCCGGAGTCGGCTCGTGAGGACACTCGCCCGCCCGGGTTTTCGCAGAAGGCTATATTGGGACGCGCTGCCGCGGCTTGCTGGCGGTGGGCCGCCCGGCCATCAATGGCCGGGCTACCGAGCGACGCCCCGTGAACGGGGCTTTGCGGAGAGGTGGAATGCGCGGATATTCCCTACGGATGCTTGAACCGAAATGGTGACAAGGTACGATGTATTACACCCGACCCGCAGCGCGCCAGGGCCGGCGCGCGCTACGAGTGGGAACGAGGAGGATTTTCGGGGGGTAGGGGACGCCGGAGGGTTCCTTATCCCCCGATTTGTTATTGTTCCCAGGCTTGCCAATTGCGGAAGATGGGCGGCTGTGCCAGGGCGCGCAGGGTGAAGGAGTGCTCGCCGGGGAGGACCGGGATGATGAGGATGCCGCCGCGGTTGCGGGCGTCGTAGGGATTGCCGGTTTTGGCGATATCGCCGAGTTGGAAGTCGCCTGAGGTGCCGGGAGCGTAGGTCTGGCCGTCCACCACCAGCGTGGGCAGGCGGTCGAGGCCAGCGGGGCGGGTGAGGTAGAGGAAGCGGCGCAGCCCCTGCGTGCATCCGGTGATGCGGTCCTTGCTGAATGTCACTTCATACGGTCCTTCACAGCCCCAGGCGACGAGGTCGCCGTGTGCGATGCGGGAGCCTTCGAGCATCGTGAGCTTCACGGTACCGGCCTTTTCGTCTACCAGAATGCTTCCCTGGCACCCCAGGAAATGCATGCCGTCGCGGGTGATGTCCAGCGCTACTTCGGAGTCGAAGATCCAGCCATAGCCGCCTTTGAAGGTGAGTTTCGTGACGCCTGGTTGCACGACTTCGCGCTTCGCCCCTCTCGGCGCGGTAAGATTGATGGGGTTTTTCGTCACCCACGCCGCCCCTGTAGTGCTGCCGTCCAGCTTGGTGGTGGGGATCACTCTGGTCGCCGGGTCTCCGGAAAGCGCCGTGCCGCGATAGCTCACCTTACCGCCGCCCTCGCCCAGCACCAGATGCACTTCATCCGCATACACCCGCACCGCGCCGGCGGCGCCATGGAATTCAATGTCCCCAGCCTTGTAGTCCATCGGACTTTCGCTCAGGAAGACATAGTCCGTCCCCTCGCTGGTGGTGATTTTTATCACGCCCTCTGCCAGCCGCTCGTATTTCGGCGCCACTTCGTCCACGCCTTGCGGGTAAAGGGCGACGAGGATGTCCTGGCCGGCGGGGATGGGGCCGGCGGCGGTGACAGTCATCGTCTCCTCGGTGTTGGCGCCGTCCAGTTTATTGCCGGCCTGCTTCCAGAGCATCGCCGCGCGGTTATACAGCGGGCCTTTGTGAGTGGCCTGGCGCGATTCCAGCGTCACCGCCGCAGGCTGCAGGAAGTGGATATCCAGCTTCGGCCCCCAGGGGGTGGTGTAAACCAGGCCGTCCGGCTTCGGGGTGACGCGCGCCGTCTCACCACCCGATTTGAAGTACCACCATTTCTGTTCCAGCGGGGTGTCACCGGTGGGAGTAAAACTGTCGCGGAAGATGAAATAGTTGGGGCCGTCGGCTTTCTTCCCCTTGAGGAACATTATTTGGCGCGTCCAGCGCTGCGGCGCGTAGTCGCCGTCACCGCGCAGGTAGTCGGCGGAGTCGCTGGTGAAGAAGCGGTGCACCTGCGACACCGGTCCACCGCCCGGCCAGCCGCCGGTGTTCGTCCGCGCGCCAAAGCGCACGCGGTTGTGCCAGCCGAAGGACTCATACAGCTTCTGGAACGGCGAGTTGTTGTAGATGGCATACTGGAAGAGGCTGGCGGTGGTGAGCGGCGCGCCTTTGCTGAAGAGCATGAAGTCGCCCTGGTTGGCGTCGCAATGGCTCACCATGTACCCCTGGCGGTAGGAGAAGAAGGTCTCATTGGGATCGCCCACGTGCGCGCGCATCGTCGCGCCGAAGCCGGGAATCCACTTGCTCTTCAGCCGCGCGGGCACGTAATCCTTCGGCAGGTCATTCAGCAGGTCGGCGTAGATGATGGCGCGCGGGCTGAAGCCGGCGTCGTGATGATCCTCTTGCGGACGACCAAGCTGGTCCCACGCCCACACCAGGTCTTTCGCCAGTTGCGGATCGCGGGTTCGCATAAACGACGCCGTGGGCAGCCACTGGGTGGGGATCATCCAGTAGCCCTCGTGCCCCCAGGCGGGCAGCGTACGGGCGCCGAAGCGCGGATCTTTCGGCGCGATCAGATCCAGCGGGAAGCTGCCCGCCTGCGCCGCAAGGTTCGCGGTATGGTCGTCCAGCATGCCCTGGGTATTCATCACCATCCCGGCCTGCATGCAGTGACTGGCCGCCGCCATGTAGTAGGTCAGCAACTCGCTCCACCCGCCGCCGGGGGCGGTGTTCATCGCCAGCTTATAGCGCAGGTACTTGTCCGACACGCTCATCCACGTCTTCGCCATCGGGTGGTCGGGAATGAGCGCCGCAGCCATCGGCAGCGCGAAGAAGCGGTTCATCGGCATGTTCGGATTGCCCAGGTGCGCCATCATGCCGCGCGGGTTGAAATCCGGCTCCGCCAGACCGTAGCAGGTGGCGGCGATCCACGCCCGCACCTGCGCCCGCTGCTCGGGGGTCAGGTGTTCGCTGGAGAGCGCTTCGTCGGCGGTGTTCGTCCACGCCGCCTTTTGCGAGTGACGGAAGCCCGCCACCCAACCGGTGCTGCCCTGGTTGTCGCTGTCGCGGCCGAGAATACGCAGCGCATGTCCGCGCGGCGCGCCCCAATATCCATTCGAAGCCAGATTCTTAAAGAGCGACCCGGCGCGGTCCGCGTTGTCGGTGAAATAGAGCAGACCTTTCAGTTGCTCACCCATCGGGTGCTGATCCAGCGTGCCCTTCCACTTCTCCACATAGGCCCTGTTATGAATCTGCCGCGGATAGGTTACTTTCGGGTCGGCCGGCCACTCCAGCGTCCAGTCTTTATAGTCGTCCAGCGTGATGTAGCCCTGGTAGCGCCGGAAGGCGCTCATCTCCTGCTGATACTGCATCGGCCCGGTCATCAGCGCCCACTGACGGCGGATGTAGGTATAGGGCAGGTCGGGGTCGTACTCGCCGGTGTGCAGCAGGCTGTTGGGATGCGGCGAGACCACCAGCGGCCACGACACCGCCAGCCGGCCGTTCGGATAGGCGACGATCTCGCCGTTCGCCGATTCCGGCATGCCGCGCCAGTTGCCGGCATGCATGGGCATCACGCCGACGAACGGCGCGTCCTTTCCCAGCTTCGCCTGCTCGGTGAAACCGGCGTAATAGGCCGTCGCCGCGTAGGGATACCAGACCGCCATCTCGAAGAGGCGCTTCTTCTCCGCCGGCGGCTGGAAGGTCATGCTGCCCAGATGACCGCGGTTCCCCGGCAATGGTGCGAACCCCGCCTTCGTGACGGCGGCCTCAAACGCCTCATCTTTTCCGCCAAGCCGTCCACCAGACGTCGCCCACCAGGCGGCGTCGGGTTTGAAGGTGGCGCCGTAATCGGACAGCGGAAAGATGACGCGCCAATCACGCGCGGCGCGGATGGTTTTCAGGTCGCACTGTTCGTCTATATAGACGTTGGGGTCGTCGGCTACGAGGCGGACGGTGCATTTGTACCAGCCGCCGTTATCGAAAGTGTAGGAAACGACGCCTTCCCAAAACAGCGGGCCCTTCGCAGTCGTAGTATGTTTGCGGCTGGTGATCTTCGGTGCCGTAGCCGGGTTGGCCGCCCAGAAATATGAACTCCCCGCGAGATACTTTTCAGAATCGCCATAAGTGATAACCGGCCCATTACCATTATATCTATCGCCGTCATCTTTCGAATCCATCGGCAAAGGATACTCAAACCTTGTCGATTCATCCGGCGTCAACTCAACAAAAGTAACCTCGTTATCAATATCATGTGTGTATTCCGGAATAATTGTTCCTGGTGGCAACTCCCCATCTTTAATGCGCAGCGGCTTTAGCTCTCTGACAATTCGCGATTTCTCCGGCAGCAGCGTATAACTGTAGCTCCCGTTCTTCATCAACTCTGTAAAAAACGACACCCACGCCGATATCAGGTAACCGCCCTTCTGCGTTACATGCGAGAGCTGCATTGGCACTTCTTTGCCGTCGGCGTCCACCAGCCGCACCTGACCCGACTTGGCGGCTTTCGCCGGGAAGGTCACCTTATACGTCACCAGCGTGCGCGGCCAGTCTACGCCCAGCCATTCCTTGCAGGTGAAGGTGGCGAGGGGTTTGGCCGCGAAGGCAGCGGCGGTGAGGACGAGGAGGAGGAACGGGACTATGCGCATGGGTGGTCTCCTTTAGTGCGAAATGGGGACAGCAACGAATTTTCGCGAGTGGATGATCTGGTCAGGCGCGGAGAGATGGGAAATTCGTTGCTGTCCCCATTTCGGCGGTCCGATGGTTTGGTCACGGAGATTCGCGGGGTAATTCGGTGACAGACTTTCATTCATTTCACTCTGCTTTATACGGATGGGCAGAGATTCGCGGGGTAATTCGGTGACAGCCAGCCAATTGCCGCGGCAATTGGAGGCAGTCACCGAATTACTGAGCATCCACAGACCGGTTGAGTGGTGCATGGGTTATCTCATTCGCCATGTTTGGGCGATTTGCCTGCCGGGAGGGGATGCGGTGTGGGTGGGGAAATAATAACGCAGTCGGCGCTCACCTCTCCCCCCGGCCCCCTCCCCTAAGCGGGGAGGGAGAGA
>JAKIYB010000362.1 GCA_022708765.1 Armatimonadota bacterium
GATAAATTCGTCTCCGGCGACTTTGACGGCGCCATCCGCGCGTTGAGCAGCGTCGGCACCTCCGGCGCCCCGCCCCGCCAGTCCGTGGCCATCGGCACGCCGCTGCAGTTAAAAGTCGCGGACGCCGACCTGAATGTACGCCTGTCCGATATCGGCCTGCCCGTCACCGTCACCGCCACCAGCGGCGACAAGGAAACCGTCACTCTGCGGCCCGCTTTCTCTCGCGGCGTCTATATCGGCAGCATTGATGTCGAGCTCGGCGCGCCGGCCGCCGGCGACGGCAAGCTGCAGGTGCAGGGCAACGATAAAATTCAGGTGACCTATGTTGACCGCCTCTCCCCCGACGGCGCCGATCAAAAGCGCACCGTCGGCGTAGACCTGCGCACCGACGCCAAGCTGGCCGTGCTCGCGCAAGCCGCGGTGGGCGTCTTCCACGAAGCCCTTGAACTGCAGAAGAACAACGTGCTCAGCGAAAACTGGGAAGTCGTCGCGGACCTGCCGGAGACGGTCTCAGAGTTCTTCCGCGACCCCGAAACCGGCGAGGTGCTGCGCAAAGGTACGCGCATCAACCTGGGCGCCTTCATCGGCTCCATCAAACCCGGGCAGTCGGTCTATGTCGAGCTCAACGAGCCCGACGCTGATACCACGCCGAATCCGGATACCATCACCACCGTGGAGATCAGCCCGACAAAGGGCGAGAAGCGGGTTATCACGCTGAAAGAGACCGGCCCGCACACCGGTATTTTCACCGGCCTGGTCAAGACCGCGTTGGAAGCGGACGCGAAAGAGGGCGACTTTAAGGTGAGCGTGGTAGACACGGTCACGGGGCGGTATACCGATCCGACGCCGCAGCCGGAGTCCCGCACTCCCACCCAGTCCGCGAAAGTGTCCGTCACCTCCGGGGTGCTCGGTAAGATGATTTGTGGCACCACCTACACGGATTACCACGGCCAAACGATCTTCAAGAACGCATATCGCATCGGCAGCAACACTTCCGTGGTCATCAAACTGGAAGACCGCGACCTGGACGTGTCCGATGCCAGGGATACCATTAAAATCCAGGTGAAGCCGGAATCGAACGACGGCGCTGGCGTCACACTCACCGAGACCGGCTCGCATACCGGCATCTTCTCCGCCACCGTCAAGCTCACCACCGATGAAGCGGCCGCGGCCACTCCCACGCTGGTGAAGAGCAAAAGCGGTGACCGCATTTCGATGATCTATCAGGACGCGGAAAATCCCAGCGGCAAAGAGACGCCGGTGATCGCCGTCGTGCGCATGAATATCCCGGAAAACGCGAAGATGAGCTTCTTCCGCAAGATCGTGGAGAAGCCGAAAGAAGCGAAACTGCCAGCCGGCGTGGCGCCCGCGCCACGCCCCGCCAACGCCCCGCCGCCGAAAGTGACGTGGGAAGAGACCACGACGCTGGTGCCCGGCTTTGTCTATGAAATCCGCCTCGAAGACGGCGACATCCTGCCGCCGAAGGACGCCAGCCTGATGACCGCGAAGGTGCTGGTGAAGAGTCAGAACGGTGCCTGGGCGGAAGTGATTCTCGACGGCACGGTAGATCCGGAAACGCTGGCGAGCACTTTCAAAGGCCAGTTCTTCGTCCGACTGGGCGATAAAAACAGCCCCAGCCGCGCCTTCGTGAGTCAGACGGGTACCGTGGTGGATATTAAAGGCGACGACTCCGTTGCCAGCCGCGCCCGCGACGCCTGGGCGATGCCCGCGTTGAACGTGCAGGGCAAGGATACCGCGCAGGCGACCTACGTGGAGCCCATCGCCGCGGACAACGCGAAAGACATGCAGCGCAAAGCGGACCTGCGAATCGGCGCCGACGCGGAAATCTTCGTGTTGAATATGCAGGGGAACCCGTTGGAACTGCTGAAGCCCGGTATGCCCTTCGAGGCGCAGGTCGCGGACGCCAACGGCGACCTGACGCCGAAGCGCGACGCCATGAAGGCCACGCTCACCTCCTCCTGCGGCGATACGCTGGAAGTGGAATTGCTCGAGACGGACATCCACAGCGGCATCTTCAGCGCGCTCGTGAACACTGTCTATGGCATGACCGCTGAGAAAAACGACAAGCTGGAAGTGCCGTTTGAGGGGTCGGTAAAGATCACCTACCGCGATGAAGACACCATCGTCGGCGCGGCTGCCGATCGGGACATGGAACTGGCGACCCGACCGATGGCCGAATCGGAATGCCTGCTGCTCACCAAGGTGTATGACACGCCGCAGTTTGAGGTGGAAACGCTGGTGCGTCTTGGCGAAAGCCTTTACGCCGTCGGCGCCGCCAAGCTGGCCACGGTGAAGCCGGAGCCCGGCGTCGTACGCACCAATGTCGAACTGCAGGAGTCCAAACGCCTGCTCTCGCGCGTTATCGAGCGCTTCCCCACCAGCGAATACGTGGTGGAGTCGCTCTTCCTCACCGCGCGCATTCTGCGGGAAGAACAGAAACCCGATGAAGCGAAGGGGCTTTTCGAGCGCGTCATCAAGGAGTATCCGGATCACGATCTGGTGCCGCAGGCGCTCTTCCAACTCGTGAGCCTCCACATTGATAAAGGCGACCTTGACAACGCCGTGGAATCGGCGATGCAGCTCGTGAACCTCTTCCCGAAGAATACGCTGGTGGCCGACGCCTTCGTGTTGATCGCCACCTACTACTACAACAACTTGAAGGACTACTACACCGCCGCGACAATTTACCAGCGCGTCTGCGAGCGCTTCCCGGACAACCCGACCATTGACCGCATCTTCTATCGCACGGCGACGGCCTACTACCGCGCCGCGTCGAAAGAAAAGCCGGAGCCCTATACCGACGCCGCGAAAGTCTTCCTCGCCTTCGCGGAAACCTTCAAGGATCACGAACTGGTAGACGACTCGCTCTACTGGGCGGCGAACGCGCTGATGAAAGTGAATAACGTGAAGGCCGCCTACAAGCTGCTCACCCGCATCGTCTTCGAGATGCCGAACACGGTGGATATGTACGAGCAGGCGGTACGGCTGCGCAACGTGATCAAGGAAACGTATCCGAAAATCGAAGAAGACGACCGCTGATCGCCGATTTCGGGGGATGGGCGCACAACCCATCCCCCGTTTCGGTGTCAAAGACGATAACGCCGGCCCGGCCGGCGCGCAAACGCGAAAGGGAAATATCCCATGTGGTTAGTCCTGGCTTCCGGCGGTGGATTGGATCTGTGGACGATTCTATTGAATTCGCACCCGATCTCCAAGCTGGTGTTTATTATGTTGATCGGGTGTTCCGTCCTCTCCATCGCCGTTATCATCGAGCGATGGATCGTGCTGCGGCGCGCGGAGAAATCCACCGATGACGCGCTGCAGTTGCTCGACACCTGGACGATGACCCACCAATGGGGCGTGGCGCGCGACGAAATCTCTCGCGCCACCCGCGAATCCACGCCAATGTTTTCCGTGCTGCGCACCGGCGTCTCCTACTGGCAGGAGTTGGTCACCGTTGGCGAAAACCGGCTGGAAGTGATGGAAACGATGGTCACCGAAGCGGTGCGCCGCGAGTTGAAGCTGGTACGCTCCATGCTGAAAGCCAACCTGCCCGTCCTGGCGAACATCGCCTCCGTAGCGCCGTTCATCGGTCTCTTCGGCACCGTCGTCGGTATCATTCTCACCTTCGACACCATCGCCTCAAAGGGGAATATGGGACAGGACCTGGTCGCCAGCGGTATCGCCGACGCCCTCGTCGCCACGGCGATGGGTCTCTTCGCCGCTATCCCCGCGCTGCTCGCGTATAACTACTTCACCGAACGCATTACGAATATCATCCTGGCGATGGAGGAATCCGCGCTGGAGCGCATCTATTTCCTCGTACAGCGCGAGCAGGTCATGGAATGTCGGCCGCTGGTGCGGCAATAGCGGGAACCTTTCGCCGGTCCCGTCCGTCTAACTGTTTGAAAGGGTGAACGATGGAAGGCCCATCACATACCGATGATGATGGCGATGGCGCCATCGCCCAGATCAATATCATTCCACTGGTTGACGTGGTGCTGGTGCTGCTGATCATCTTCATGGTCACCACCGTGTTCACCAAGGATTCCGCGCTGCCGCTGGAATTGCCAAAGGGCTTCCGCGCAACGAAGCAATCCGCCCCGCCGGCGGAGGTTACCGTCAGTGTGGACAAAGCCGGCACCGTCTACGTCAATTCGATCAAAGTACAGTTAAAAGACCTGGGCACCGCGATTCGCCAGCATCAGAACACCAGCCGCAAAACGATTGTGGTGTTGCGCGGCGATAAGAACGTTCTGTATGGTACAATTATGCCGGTGCTGGATGAAGTCAGCCGTTCCGGCATGGAGCTTACGCTGGCGTTGAAACCCGGCACGCAATAGAGGTATTTGGCGATGCTGCTGGCCATGGCGCTTCCGCCCATCGTGAATACGGTTCTGGTCACGCTGATTGCGCTGGCCGTCACCGGCTTCGTCTTCTACTCGCTGTTCAAGTCGAATCGCCTCTTCTTCTGGGCGCTGGCATCCGCGCTGGGCGCGCACATTCTCACCGGCGGCATCCTGTATGGCATCGGCAAGATGGAAAGTCCGGAAGACAAGGAAGTGCGCATCAAGATTGCCTCCTTCCGCCCCCCTCCGCCGGTGAAGATCCCCGAGCCGCCGAAGCCGAAGCTGCCGGAGAAGCTGCCCGATCTCCCCTTCGGCGATCCCTCCGGCAAGCGCGACGTGAAGGTACCACCCAAGGGGAACCCGAACGCGAAGAAGGCGGGACAGCCCGGCAAGAAAGTGGCGGGTGACGCCGGCCGGCCGATGACCAGCGGCCCGATACAGGATGTCGGCGACATCCCGGTAGACGTGAAAGATGAGGGCCTGTTCACCGGCACCTTCTCTGATGTCATCAACGCCTCCGACATCCGCAGCCTCACCAGCGGCGGGTCGGGCGGCAGCGGTGGAGACGGTTTCGGCGCCGAAGACGGCGAAGGCGACGGCGACATGCCGCGCGGCTTCCGCGACGGCAAGCGCGGCGGGCGCGTCTACTTCGTGCGCCTGAAACACGGCAGCGGC
>JAKIYB010000363.1 GCA_022708765.1 Armatimonadota bacterium
GGCCGCGCTAAGTTGCTGGGCCACAATCTCGCGCAGGCGACGGATGCCGTCGCTCTTGCGCAGCCAGGCGTCGGCGCCGCTGGCGGCGGCGGCTTCGCCCACATTGGTGTGATTGCTATAAAGCAGCGTCTTGAGGCCGGGACGTGTGGTTTTGACCTCGCGGATGAAATCATCGCCATGCATGCCGGGCAGGTCCCAGTCCACTACCGCGAGGACGAACCTATTCTCAACCACGCGATCCATCGCCGCTTCGGCCGTCGCCGTGTGACAGACATCATACCCGACGAGAGTGAGTACCTGCGCGAAAAGCGCCGCCTGGTCGGGGTCGTCTTCCACCAGAAGAATACGCAAACGGGGGGACATGCCGCCTCTCACTTTCCGATTCGTGCGCATTAGCATAGCATACAAAGCGCTTATGGCTCAATACTCGGATTTCGCCTTCGCCATGCCTATCCCGGCAGCAATGGCTGCCCCGGCCGCCAGTTCACCGGACACAAGCCTCCCGTCTGCATGCCGGCCAGCACGCGAAGCACTTCATCCACGTTGCGGCCCACGTTCAGGTTATGCACCACCTGGTACTGGACACGCCCCTCCGGGTCTACAATGAAGATCGCGCGCAGCGACAGCCCCTGCCGGGCGTCGTACACCCCATAGCTCCGACTCACCGCGTGCGTCACGTCCGCCGCGAGCGGGAAGGTGAGCGGTCCCACTCCGCCCTGTTCCGGCGGCGTGGCTACCCAGGCGTCGTGCACGAAGGCGCTGTCGGTGCTCACCGCCAGCACTTCGGCGTTCAACGCGCGGAACTCGGGCTGTGCTTCCGAAAAAGCCAGCAGTTCCGTCGGACAGATGAACGTGAAATCACGCGGATAAAAAAGCAGCACCAGCCAGCGTCCGCGATACTGCTCAAGGGTAACGTGCTGTCCCCCACTGGCATCCATGACGAAAGAGGGCGCGAATTGACCGACCAGAGGTTGTAATTCAGTGTGCATGTCCAGCATCGTCGTTCCCTCCGGGCGCGCGTGACGCGGTCTGCCCGGCGCACGCCGCGCAAACCCCTTCCACTTCCATCATCACCGCTCGCGCCTGAAACCCGGCCGGCAGGGGGATATCCGACACTACTGAAGTGAAGTCCCGCTCAGGAAGATTACCCAGCGTTCCACAGACCGCGCACCGTGTATGCCCGTGCGGTGAGCAAACCGGATCATAGCGCGCGGCGCCTTCGCCGGGTATTCTCACCGCCAGGCCGCCATCTACCAGCGTCTCGAGCGTGTTGTAGACCGTCGCGAGGCTGATGCCGGGGAGGCGGTCCCGCACGGCAAAGAATAAATCCTCAGCCGTCGGATGCCCGCTCATGGCACAGAGCGCCTCATACACCGCGGCTCGCTGCGCGGTCATGCGCCTGCCCTGCCCGCGCAAAGTAGTCCGTAAATCACTCATCTCTTCCCCCTTCGTGTTATCACTATAGCATAGTACCCATTATTTGTCTATAATTATTATAACGTAGAATTATTTGTCGTATGAAATTTTTAGAACGAAGAGAAACACCGCGCGCCTCCCCATGAAAGGGAGGCGCGCGGCGGTCGGTTGATTCTCGATGCGTTACAGCCCCGCGACGGGCCCGGCACCGAAGAGGACGAAGTCCTGCGTTTCGTCCGCAAACACCTTGCGCAGCACGCGCTCGGAGCGCAGGCCATCCTTCTCCGCGTAGAGGAGATACACGCCCGGACGCAACGGCATGGTATATTGCCCCAACTCGTCGGTTGGCACCGAATAGATGACCGCTGTCGCCGCATCACTCAGGATGACGGGACCGCCATCGCTATTCGCGGGCTGGGCGTAGACCGTGGCGCCCGGCACCGGCACGCGCTCGGTGTTCGTGGTGTGCTGGTATACCTTGCCGGTCAGCGTCACGTCAGTATTGGTCAATGGGCTCAACGCCACGTCGGCGTTGGTCACCGCGCCGGCGGTGACCGTCACCGGCGTTTTCGCGGGTGCGTAACCCTCGGCAAAGACCGAGAGCGCCGTTACCACCGGCGGCACCTTCAGCGTGTAGTGGCCCTGCGCGTCAGTGCGGGCATACATGATGAACTCATCCGGCATGATCATCACGCCCTGCGACCCCCAGCTTTCGCCACTGGCGACCCGGGTCATGCCTTCCGCCGGCATCGGCACCGGCTGCGGACCGACAATGGCGCGCACCCAGCCGTCGGCGATGGGAGTATTGTCTTTGGCGTTCGTCACCGTGCCCTGCACAATACCCACTTGCGGCGGGCGCAGGGTGAGGGTGAAGTTGACTTCCACCGTGCTGTTGGCGGGGATAGTCACCGGCTTGCGGTCGCCCTGCAGACCGGGACGCACCGCCACGGCCAGGTAGTCGCCGGCGGGGATGCCGTCCAGCAGGTAGGTGCCGTCATCAGCGGTGAAGGTGTAGAATTCGCGCGGGTGTTCCACCGGCGGCTGGCCGTCGGCATAGAGCGACACGGCATTGCCGGCGGCATCGCGCACCACCTCCGGCGCGGGACGATCCGGCGCGTTGGCGTTCTGCGGCGCCAGCCGCACCAATACGCCGCCCAGCGGGCGCGCCGTGCCGCCCTCCATCGCCAGCGTCGCGGTGCCCTTCATTGCTCCGGTTTCAGCGGGCGGCAGCGCCGTCAACGCGGCATCGCCGGTGGTCGTCGCGCCGGCGGTCACCGTGAGTGCCAGTGTCACCGCTTCATACCCACGTTTCGCGATGGTCACCAGGTAATCGCCAACCGGCACGCCGGAGAGGGCATAAAAGCCGTTGGCGTCCGTGCGCTTCACGCGCACCGGGCGCGGCATGGCGCTCGCGCTGTCGGTGAGCACTTGCTCGGTCACCACTACCTTCGCGCCGGGCAGCAGGCTGCCGCCTTCAGCGGTGACCGTGCCGGCGATGGCGCCCGCTTCGCGCAGCACCATATCGCCCACTTCCGTCTCGCGGTTGCCCGCGACACCCACCACCACGGCGGTGGCGCGGTTGGCGGTGCGCACCACCAGCGTGTGCAGCCCGGGCGGCACGTTGCGCAGGATGAAGCGCTCGCCGGGCAGCGCCTGAGTGGAGAGGGTAGTGCCCTCCAGTTCGATAGTCGCCGGGCCGACAGCGCGGCTATCCGCGGTGAATGCTTGCGCGGAATCCCCCGCCACGGTGCCGCTGATGATGCCCAGCGCCGTGCCCACGGACGATCCGCCGCCTCCCCCGCCGCACCCGGCCAGCACCATCCCCAACACCAGCGCCGCGAGGGCGCTCCAGAGAGACCAGAGTTTCATCGCCGTTCCTCCTTTATATAAGGTTAACGGGTTTTCCCCACCCCCACGAAGAGGAAGCGAGGCTCCGCCTATCAGCCCCTGTCTAGTTACACTATACTATGTTCCGCATTCTGTCAAGGGAAAATACACTAATTTATCAATTTCTTTCTTCTCTGGTGCTCACTCGCTAACCAGACCAGCACACATTCATTGACCGGGCGCCCGCCTTTCGCTATACTGAGCAGGTTCGTCCCGCCCGTGGCCCCATCTGGAGAGCGATCTCCTGGCGCGTGGTGAAGACGGCAACGCGATACTCCGCGCCAGGAGCTGCACACCATGTCGCTGCAGGGTAAAACCATCCTCGTGACCGGCGGCGCCGGCTTCATTGGCTCCCATGTCGTCGAACGACTGGCCGCCGAACAGCCCGCCCGTGTCATTGTGGTGGACGATTGTTTTCTCGGTACTCCCGACAACCTGGACACTGCCCGCCTGCTGCTGGGTGATCGGCTGAGTTGCCATTGGCAGGACGCCGCGGATATGGACGCCATGCGCGCCATCTTCGAGGCCGAACCGGTGGATGTGGTCTACAACATGGCGGTCATCCCGCTTCCCACCTCGCTGGAGCGCCCCAAGTGGACGGCGGAAAAGAATGTCGTCCTTACCACGACGATCTGTGAACTACAACGGGAAGGCCGCTTTCAAACACTCATCCACTTCTCGTCCTCCGAAGTCTACGGCACCGCGCAGTACGTGCCCATTGACGAAGGGCATCCCTACGTGCCCAGCACGCCCTACGCCGCCAGCAAGCTCGCAGCCGACTACGTGGCGCTCTCCTACTGGCACACCTTCGGCCTGGACATCGCCGTGATCCGCCCGTTCAATAATTACGGCCCACGCCAGAACAGCGGCTCCTACGCCGGCATCATTCCCATCGTCGTCACCCGCGTGCTGGCCGGTACGCCTATCGAAATCTTCGGTGACGGGCTGCAGACGCGCGACTTTATCTTTGTGCGCGACACCGCCGAGGCGGCCATGCGCGTATATCTCGAGCCGCGCACGCGCGGGCGCGTCGTCAATATTGCCACCGGACGCGAATGTACGGTGAACGACCTGGTCACCCGCCTGCTGCACGCGCTGGGCGCCGATAACCACCCCGTCGTGCATGTCGAGCCGCGCCTGGGCGACGTGCGCCGGCACCTGGCCGGCACCACGCTGGCCGCTGAGCTGCTCGATTTCACCCCCACCACGCCGCTGGAAGAGGGCCTGACGCAGACGGTGCAATGGTATCTCACGAACCTTTCCCGGCACGACCCCGCGTCGGTGCCCGCCGGGCAATAACAAGGAGCCCCATGCTGCGCCTGACCATGCCGCTGTTTGACGGCGAAGAACTGGAGGAAGTGCGCCGGGTACTGGATTCCGGCTACCTGACGCAGGGGCCATACGCGGGCCGCCTGGAAGACGCCGTCCGCGAGATAGTCGGCACGACTCACGCCTTCGCCATGTCCTCAGCCACCACCGCCCTGCACCTGTCGCTGGTGGCGCTGGGCATTGGCCCCGGCGACGAGGTACTGGTGGCGGATTTCACCTTCCCCGCCACCGCCAACGTGGTGGTGCAGCAAGGCGCCACTCCGGTACTGGTGGACGTGCGTCCCGATACCTACGCGCTGAACCCCGACGCCCTCGTTGAGCGCATCACCCCCCGCACCCGCGCCGTCATCCCCGTACATCCCTTCGGACTATCGGTGGACATGGACCCCATCCTCACTTTTGCTCACACCC
>JAKIYB010000364.1 GCA_022708765.1 Armatimonadota bacterium
CGCGCGGCGCCGGCTGTCACCTGGGCAACAACAATATGTCCATCAACCGCACACTCGCGCTGACCTACTTCGGCGGCCTGCTGCCCGACCACCCGCGCTATGCCTACTGGATGGATCGCGCGAAAGCCGCGACGCGCTTCAAAATGGCCTCGCAGACGACGCAGGACGGCGCATTCATCGAATGCCCCTCGTATCAGCTCTACAGCCCGTTCCGCACACTGAATGTCTCGCTCAACATCCTGCGAAATCGCGGCATCGCCCCACTGGCGGAAACCGGCTACCCGGCCAATACGCTGCGCTACCTCTCGAACCTGACTATGCCGGACCCGCGCTGGAAAGGCGCGCGCATTATTCCCGGCATGGGAAACTCCAGCAACCGGTTTGAGAATATCTGGGGTTTCAGCATGGCCACGGTGGCCGACTATTCGCCTGAATTCGCCGGCTGGCTGCGCTTCATGAACCGACTGACCGTGGGTGACCGCCCCTTCGATAAGGGACCGAACGCTCACGATAACGGCACGCCCCACCCGCTCTACTTCCTGCCGGATATCCCGGAGAAGCCGGTTGAGCTCAAAACCACCTTCTTCCCGGGGTATGGCGTGATGTTCCGCAGCCATTTCAACACCCCGGGCGAAACGGCGATGCTGCTGCGCGCGGGCATCAACTGGTCTCACTGGGATACCGATGCGCTCAACGCCATCCTGTATGGCAAGGCCGCACCGCTCTCCCCGGGCACCGGGTACCAGTATTACAGCGGCGGCCCGATGATGGACAACAACGCGGTTTATCACAATCGGGTGAAAGTCGGCCAGTACAATGCGCAAGAAGTCTTCGGTCGCGTTGACGGCACCGTAACCGATCACGGTTTCGGCCCCAGCGCCGATTACGCCGTCGCCAGCCGCTACTATCCGTCGCAAATTTTCGCCGACGGTGAAGGCGACGCACGCTGGAACCGCCATATCCTCTTTTTGAAGAGCGAGAAACCGGATGGTCCGAACTACTTTGTGATGCGCGACACCTTCCCCGGCACCCCGCGGCCCAATTGGTGGACGTGGATGAACCTGGAAGGCGCGGAGATGATCAGCGTGGATGGCGCCGCCTTCGCCACGCAGCCGGTGAACAAAACCGCCGCCCCCGCCGCCATGCAGACGAAACGCGGCCAGGCGGTGGAAATGCGGACCGATTTCGGCGCGTCTACCTGGTTCTGGTTCGCTGATCCGCGCGACGTTCGCATCCGATTGGTCGTAGATTACAACCGTCAGGACGGCCTTCCCGGCAAGGAGACGAAAACCCTCGTCGAGACGGTAGGTGCGCCGGGTCAGGACTTCTTCTACGCCGTCTACCCGAAGAGCGATCTGGAGACGCCGCCGCAGTGCACCGCTCTCGGACCCGGCGCAATGAAGATCGTCACCCGCGAATCCACCGATTACGTCTTCATCAGCGATACGCCGATGGCGTTCAATAAAGACGGCGTGGTCTTCACTGGGAAGGCCGGCTCGGTGCGCATCTTCCGTGATCGCGTCGTACTCTGCCTGAACGCCGGAAGCGGCACTGTCGGGTATAAAGGCCGCATTCTGGTAGGCCACGGTCCGTTTGAGCAGTCCATCCTGCTGAAAAAACTGCGGCGCGGCACGACGAAGATCACCACCGAGCCGGCGAAAGACATGATCACGGTGACACTTCCCAACGGCATTACCGTCAGCGGCGAAGGCCCGTTCACCGCGCAGCTTGATGGTGAGGCAATCCGCATCCAGACGCCGTCCGGCCGCGCTCGCGTGCTGCATGTGGCGCAGCCCACGCATCCGACACTGCTGGCACCGCTGATGATCCGCCGCCCGCAGTACTGGGTGGACGGTACCGAGTGGATGGCCTGCTGGACGGACTACCCGGGCAGCGATTGGGGACGCATGGCCAACACCTGGCGCATCGCCCTCTCCGTGCCCGCCGGCAAGCACGAGTTAATCGTGAAGGATCTCACCTTCCCCGCCACCTGGGAGCGCTCCTTCACCCCGACAATCGCCGGCGCGTTGAATCGGCTTGACGAATTGCACGCGGTTGGGGAAAGACGCTGAAGCCTTGATGATCCACTGGGGCACCCAGGAAGGCGGCCTGATTCTGAGTGATTATGGCGATAACGCCGCCATCGGAGTCACCGACAGCGGCATTATACGCTACATGTATGACTCCTTCAGTCAGTGGTCTGCGCGTCTTTACGGCAATCCGCTGCCGGTATTACCGAACCTGCCGGTCTGATCAGCACAAACGTCCGAGGGCTCTCATGAATGGAGGCGGTGTACGACATTGGCACCGGGATGAGGGAGCGGACGCAAATAGCTGATCGCCTTGACAGCATGGCGTGCCTCTGGCATCATCGGCTGGCAAGGACTTCATCCCACGAGAGGCACTCATATGCCTGATATGCTGGTCCGCTTGTATGACATGCCCGACCACTCCGATCTAATCGCCAAATTGCGTAGCAAAGGGGTGGAAGTCCGTCCGGCGCTGGCGCTGGAAAAGGACATTGTGGTGGAATGGGTGGGCAAAACCTTTTCATCCCTCTGGGGCACCGAGTGCGAGCGCGGCTTCGTCCACACCCCTGTCTCGACCATCGTTGCCATCGATAACGGCAAGCTGATCGGATTTGCCAGCTACGACTGCACCCTCCGTGGTTTCTTTGGCCCTACCGGGGTGGACGAGAACCAGCGCGGCTGCGGCATCGGCAAAGCGCTGCTTTTTGCGGCGTTGCGCGCGATGTGGGAAGTTGGTTACGGGTATGCCATCATCGGCAGCGCCGGCCCGCAGGATTTTTACACAAAATACTCCAGCGCCGTAGTGATCGAGAATTCCGTTCCCGGTGTCTACCGTGGGATGTTAACGCAATCGCAGGTAAAGTAAGGAGATCGCCATGTCGTGGAAATGGGAAGAACTGACGTCGCCGGAGTTCACGGCGACGGTTGAGGCATGCCAGGGCGTGTGCCTGGTGCCAATGGGCGTGCTGGAGAAGCACGGCGACCACCTGCCGCTGGGGATAGATGTCCTCCATATCATGAATGTCGCCGAACGCGCGGCGGCCATCGAGCCGGCTATCATCTTCCCGCAGTACTATTTCGGGCAGATTCACGAAGCCAGGCAGTGGTCGGGCACCATTGCCCTCAAGCACGACCTGCTGTTCGCGCTGCTGGAGAACGTCTGCGAGGAAATATCCCGCAACGGCATGAAGAAGATCGTCCTCCTCAACGGCCACGGCGGCAACGAATCGATGCTCGCACTGTTTCTCTTCCGCATGCTGGAGCAGGAGCGCGACTTCACGCTGTATACCATCCGCCTCTCTCACTACATGAGCCCCGTATTGACATCGCTCGAGTGGAAAGCGCAGATGGTGAGCGCGTTTGACGAGCACGGCGGGGAAGGGGAAACCAGCACGATGATGGCCATCAACCCCGACCTGGTGAAGATGGACGCCCTCTCCGCTCCCGGCAACCCATTGAAGCGCCTGCAGCACCTGCCTCCCGGCAGCACCCCCGCCTGGTGGTACGCCGACTATCCCGACCACTACGCCGGCGACGCCACCCACGCCACCCCGGAGAAAGGCGAATTCCTGATCAACGCCTACAGCCAAAAAGTCGCGGAGCACATCAAAGCGATCAAGGAAGACACCGTCACCCCGCAGTTGCTGCAGGAGTTCTATAGCCGGACACAACATTGACGGGAAAATCCTGTCCGGGATCCGCTGCTGAATGGTCCATCGGTGCGCAGTGTGTACAATCTCGCCGCCGGGCGCAATACCTTTACCTTCCAGGGGCACGACTGGCTCGCATTGTATCCGCAGACCTATCAACAGCACGGCATTACCGATGTGGGCGCGCTGGTGGATGTTGATATGCACAACATCAACGACAGTGCGACTGAAGCGGTGGTTGGCCACTGGCGTAACCGAGATGACAACCGGAATGTGACGACTCGGGTGCGGGATAGGCTTTGATGATGTTGTCGAGCGTTAGAATTGTTGTCTCATGCACGAAGACATCGTGGTGGCCGCCCCGTCGTGGCGGCCATCGTAGGGACCCTTGTCTTGTGTCCCCTTGCGCAGATATCCAGACCACGACACTGCGTAGCTCACTACTTCTACAACGTCACAGCTCATGGTGGTCGTGCCGCCGCGTCTTTAGCCGCGTGCCGTTTGGCATGTGACCGCAGTTGGTACGGTACGCGGAGAAGCACTGGAAGTAAATCTACGCCCGCGGTGGTCGCGCCGACCACCCTGCCCCTGGCCGCCTGGAAGAACATGGCCACCGCACGCTACTACGCCATCGCCGGCACGGAACTGGGGGTAGTGAAAAGGAATCGCTGACTTTGCAGCAACAGATTTTGCACAACACTTACGATTAAGGAATCTCAATGGCAATGAACACGCATGACATCGCATCACTATTCTGTGAGCGCATCGACTGGCAGCGCCCCGAGCTGGCGCAGACCGCTTTTGCCGAAGCCTATCGGCTGGGTGACGTCGAAGCCGCATCGCTGGGCTTTATCCGCTATCTGCGCGAGCGGGAAACCCCGCGGCTGGGATATACGAAAACCTACGTATGGCAGCTCCGCGCAAGCGTCTCGCGAGATCAGCTCCATGAGGCCGGTGAGCGCTGGGAGACTGCGCAGGCGCGCGACCTGCTGATGCCGTACCATGGCAACGCCTTCGGTGCGCTGGGGGCGGAGACGATCTTCATGGCCGCCACCCCGGAGCGCTGCGAAAAACTGCGCAAGCGGGTTATCGAATACCGCGAGCGCTGGAGCGAAGGCTTCTTCGGCGTGGTGGAAAGCATTATGGAAGTCATCCGCGCGCTCTTCCCGCTGGAGGAATGCGCCGATGCCGACCTGCTGCCGATCTTCTGCTGGCTCTTCGCCAAGCTGGATGTTGAATGGCCGGGCGCCCGGCGCTGGAGCGAGACCACCCTCGGCACCTCCGGGCACAACTGGTGGGCGCATACCTTTCCCGGCTTCTGGATGTACGGCTTTTTCTTCCCGGAGTTCAAGGGCGCCGCA
>JAKIYB010000365.1 GCA_022708765.1 Armatimonadota bacterium
TTGCGGCAGTGTGTGGAAGAACTGCAGGCGCTTCTTGCTCGTTACGGCGCGCGAGACGATGCCGACCTGATAAAGAAACAGGTCGCCTGGAAGGCGCTGGAACAGGAGGTGACGCGTCTTGGGCGGGAGATAACTGCCTTATTGGCGCCGTTCAAATCGGCGGAAGCGCTGCGCGCCACGCTGGCGGACAGGACAAAAGCGCTCACCGTCAGTTGCCACGAAATCGGCATCGCACTTGATGAAGTACCGGCACTCGAACCACCGGATGAACACGCTCTTCAGGCGGCCTACGATGCCGCGCTGAAGGAGGAGGAGACCCAACATGCCCTGCTGGATGACCTGCAAAAGCATTATGAACGCTGCAGGAAAACGGAAGCCGACCTGGTGAATGGCAAGGCAGAGGCATTGCGCGCGCTGGAGCGCGAACACTCTATCATACACACTATCCTCTCCAGCCGTGGCTGCTCGAACCTCGACGCGCTGCGGACGGCGGTGGAAGCCAGCGCTGCAAGCCTGCGCGAGGTACGTGATGCATACAATACCGCGCAAGCTGACCTTCCCGATCCCTCGGTAGATCCTGAGCGTCTGCTCGTAACCGCCCGCGATGCCCTCGCCGAGATGGAAGCCCGCATCAGTGACCTGCGCGATCAGCGCACGCGCGCTATCGCCAGCATTGAGCAGGCGCAGGTGGAAGGCCGTTACGAAAAACTGGCCGCCGCCGAGGAAGAGTTGTCCGGGCTTCAAACGGAATATGCCCGCGTGAGCCGCGAAGCCCGTGCGGTGGCTCTCTTGCGGACGCTGCTCAACGAACGCCGTCGCGATGCCGTCTCCGGGCAGCTCCCCGGTCTTGCTGAAGCCGTCTCGCGTATGATGCAGGCCATCATGCAGCGCCCACGCTCCATCACGCTGACCGACGCCTTCAATGTCGCGCGCGTCCAGGAAGAGGGAGTCGAAACGCCCTACCTCGCCGACGCATTGAGCGCCGGCGCGCGCGAACAGCTTGACCTCGTACTGCGCATTGCCCTTGGAGAAGCCTACGCCGGCGAATACGGCCGCGCGATGCTGGTGCTGGACGATGCCCTCCTCTACACCGATCCCGCGCGCCACGACCGCATCAAGGAGATTTTAAAAATCGCCGCCGACAGACTGCAGATCTTCATCCTCACCTCGCATGCGGACCGTTATCGCGGCATTACCGCACCTGAGTATCAATTCGACTTGATGAAACTGCGCGCGCAATCAGTAGCGCGCGTGTAATAAAGGTCAGTCGATCACCGCGAGCGCAACACCGATCAATATCAGCAGCAGCGCCTCGCGTTCTTCGCGTGACATGTCAATATCTGGTTCCACCCAGGGCAAGCGTCCCGACGGCGGAATCACCACCGGATTTGACGCCACCAGGATGATATCGCCCTGTTGAACGAGCGCGCGCGGGCTCTCCGGTGTCAGTTCCGCGATGGAATCGAGAAGGCTGACTTTGATGACCCGCGCCGTGCCGATTATGACACCCCCGCGTGCAATCTGCAGCACCGCCCCCGTCGCAAGCTGCTCCTTCGCGCCGAGATTCGTGTAAAACTGCCACCCGGGCTGCGTGACTGTCACAATTCCCTGCCGCGCATACGGCGCCGGCGGTTGCGCGAGAGCGAGTAGCGGCAGCACGAAAACCACCATTATCAACACATAGCGAGTCATACGCTCCTCCTTTGAAGTATTGATACGTATACCGCTTCCTTGTGCCCGCAGGTTCTCTCATCCAGACACGCCGATTGAATGAATTTTCAACGGTCTCCCCGGCGTGGTTTGCCTTGCCCGCAACTGTTCCCGTGTGATATAACTACAGGCAGCGAAGATCAGCGATCAATAGTCCGTCGCGCGCGGGCTGTTGGTCGCTGTCCCTTTGCGCGAAGGAGGACGAGGTGACGCAGCGGGTATTGCCGACAACATATGATCCGGTGGCGGTGGAAGAAAAGTGGATGGCGCACTGGCAGGAGCAAGGCTATTATCATGCCGAGGTGCGCCCCGGCGCGCCGCGTTTCTGCATCACCATCCCGCCCCCGAACGTCACCGGCGAGTTGCACATGGGGCATGCCCTGCAGCACGCCATCCATGACGCCGTCATCCGCTGGCAGCGCATGCTCGGTAAAGAGACGCTCTGCGTGCCAGGCACTGACCATGCCGGAATTGCCACGCAGATGAAAGTGGAACGCCAGATCGCCGCCGAAGGTTTGACAAAGTACGATCTGGGCCGAGAGGCTTTCCTTGAACGCATGTGGCAGTGGAAAGAGCATTACGGTGGCGCCATATTGCGGCAGCTTAAACGCTTCGGCGCCTCGTATGACTGGCGGCGCGAACGCTTCACCCTTGATCCCGGCTACACAAAAGCAGTGCGCACCGCCTTCGTACATCTGTATAATAAAGGGTTGGTTTACCGCGGTGTGCGCATCATCAACTGGTGTCCGAGCTGCGAGACCGCCATATCCGATCTCGAAGTCGAGCATGAAGAGCGCCAGGGCAAGCTGTGGCATTTCAAGTACCCGTTCGCGGATGAGGACGGCGGCATCATCGTCGCCACCACCCGCCCGGAAACAATGCTCGGTGACACTGCCGTGGCGGTGAATCCGGAGGATCCGCGTTACAGCCATCTTGTCGGCAAGACAGTGGTGTTGCCGCTGATGAACCGCCCGATCCCCATCATCGCAGACACCTATGTGGACCCCTCCTTCGGCACCGGCGCGGTTAAAGTAACGCCCGCGCATGACCCCAATGACGCGGAAATGGGTCGCCGGCATGACCTGCCCGCGCCGATCGTCATCGGTAAAAACGGCACGATGACTGAAGACGCCGGCAACTATGTGGGACTGGATCGCTACGAAGCCCGTGCCGCTGTGCTCGCGGATTTGGAGAAACTGGGCTTGCTGGTCGAGGCAAAAGAGCATACCCACGCGGTGGGCGCCTGCGCCCGCTGCGCCTCGACCATCGAACCGCTCCTCTCCGAGCAGTGGTTTGTGGAAATGCGGCCGCTGGCTCAGCATGTGCTGGACGCCATTCGCGAGGAGCGCGTCGCGTATCAGCCGGAGCGTTTCGCGCAATACAGCATCGAATGGTTGGAAAACGTGCGCGACTGGTGCATCTCGCGCCAGCTCTGGTGGGGTCACCGTATCCCTGTCTACACCTGCGGCGCCTGCGGTCACGAATTCGCCGCTATCGAGACGCCCGAACAATGCCCACGATGCAATGACCCCGCCCTGGAACAGGATCCCGACGTGTTGGATACCTGGTTCAGCTCGGCGCTCTGGCCGTTCGCGGTACTCGGCTGGCCGGACCAGACGCCTGAGCTCGATTATTTTTACCCAACCGACCTGATGATCACCGGGCGCGACATCCTCTATCTCTGGATCGCGCGTATGATTTACAGCGGTATGGAATACCTGGAAGGACCGCTGGAGCAGCGTATCCCCTATTATCGCGTGCTCATCCATCCGACGGTGCAGAATTTTGAAGGCAAGCGCATGTCGAAATCCCTTGGCACCGGCGTTGATCCATTAGAGCTGATGGAAAAATATGGCACCGATGCCACGCGCTTTGGCCTGTGTGGCATGGCCACGGCCACGCAGGATGTGCGCCTGCAGGAAGCGCGTGAGCCGGATTGGAATCCCGAAAAACCCGATGAGAAACGCTCCTTCCCCTTCTTCGTGCAGGGGCGCAACTTCGCAACGAAGATATGGAATGCCAGCCGCTTCGCGCTGATGAACCTGGAAGCGGACACGCAAGCCGCACCGGTGGGACGCGCGTTGGCCGACCGCTGGATTCTGGCCCGCCTAAATACCGCCATCGAGAACGTGACAGCCTCGCTGGAGAACTACCGGCTGGATCAGGCCACCCAGACGCTCTACGACTTCTTCTGGAGCGAATTCTGCGATTGGTACCTGGAGATGATCAAGCCGACGTTGCGCGGGGATGACCAGGCTCTGGCAAGCGATACCCGCGCCACGCTGGCCTATGTGCTGGAAAACGCGCTGCGACTGCTGCACCCCTTCATGCCCTTCATCACCGAGGAAATCTGGCGGCAGTTGCCCCACGCGGCGGATGCGCGGGAAAGCATTATGACCTCTCCCTGGCCGGTAGTTGATACCGCGCTCGCTGACACTGCGGCAGAATGTGATATAGCGCTTCTCATGGACCTGGTCGGCGCCGTGCGGAAACTTCGTGCCGACCAGGGTGTGTCGCCAGCCCAGAAAGTCGCCATCCGCGTAGCCTGCGAAATCAGCGAAGTGCGGCAATTCATCACCCGAAACGAAGCGATATTGCTGACGCTGACTCGCGGTGAAGAGGTAACCGTCAGCGCCGCCCCACTCGAGGAAGCCGGCGAACACCTTTTCTGGCAGGAACAGCCCATCGTCCTCAGCATTTCGCGCGAGATGAGTGCGGAAGAACGCCAAAAGGAAGCGGAGAAACTGCGCCGCGATCTGGAGAAGCTGCTAGCGGAGATCGAGAAGATGGAAGCCAGACTGGCCAATCCACAGTTCGCGGAGCGCGCCCCGGAAGCAGTGGTGGCGAAAGCCCGCGCCGACCTCGCCGAACTGCGGCATCGCCAGACTACGCTTGAGGAACGGCTTCGCTCGATGGAGTAAACTCGATGGCTGTTGCCTTCGAAACATGGCTGTCGAACCAGCGCCGGTCAATTCAACGCATTGCCGTATTGACTGGCGCCGGCATTTCCGCTGAAAGCGGACTACCGACCTTTCGCGGCGGTGATGCGCTGTGGCAGGGACGCGATCCGATGGAACTCTTCACCCCGGAAGCGCTGGCGACGCAACCTCGAGAAAGCTGGGAGTTGTTTGATGCTCTGCGCGTGTGTGCGGCGGAGGCGAAACCGAATGCAGGGCACCGCGCGCTGGCGGCGCTAGCGCATATGCGCATGTTCACGCTCGCGACGCAGAATATTGACGGTCTGCATCAACGCGCGGGCAACCGTGACGTACTCGAACTGCACGGTTCGCTCTGGCGCTTATACTGTGA
>JAKIYB010000366.1:0-4670 GCA_022708765.1 Armatimonadota bacterium
GCTATCAACCCGGCGCGCGGACGCTCACGTATTCGCCGGCACAGGCCTATGCCTTCGGGCAAATGGTGCAATTCTATACCGAATGGTTCGGGCCGAATCAGCGGCAGCAGGGATTGCGGCGTCCCCACCTGGCCGAGCCGGAGGATGTGCGCCGTTTGACCGCCTACTTTTCCTGGGCGGCATGGGTCTCGGCGGCACAGCGGCCGGGGGCGACGTATTCCTTCACGAACAACTGGCCGCCGGAGCCGCTGGCCGGCAACGTGCTGACGGCAGAGTCCATGGTCTGGAGCGCGCTTAGCCTGATCGCCCTGCTTGGCGGCATCGGCCTGATCCTCTATCTGGTGGGACGCTACAACCTGCTTGGGTGGCATCACACGGAAGACGAGATGGGCACGGGCATCAGCTTCCGCCCGCCGGAGCAGGTGCGGCTGTCGCCGGCGCAGCGCGCGACGGCCTGGTATTTCCTGGTGGTCGCCGGCCTCTTCCTTGCGCAGGGGCTGTTGGGCGGGATTAACGCGCACTACCACGTGGAGCCAGCCGGGTTTTACGGTTTCAATATCGCGCAACTGCTGCCCTATAATCTTAGCCGCATGTGGCACATGCAGTTGGCGCTCTTTTTCGTGGCGGCCAGCTTCCTCGCCATCGGCATATTCCTGGCGCCGATGATCGCCCGCCGCGAGCCGAAACACCAGGATAAGCTGGCTATCGCCCTGTTCGGCGCGGTGGTGCTCGTGGTGGTGGGCAGCCTGCTTGGCGAAGCCGCCAGCGTGCATAATCTCATCGGCGAGCGCGGGCCGTGGTTCTGGCTTGGCGCGCAGGGATGGGAATTCCTGGATCTGGGTCGCCTCTGGCAGATTCTCCTGACCGCCGGCATGGTGATCTGGGTCGTCATTCTTTACCGGGGACTGCACAGCCGCCTGCCCCGCGAGCATCCCGGCAATCTGCCGTATCTCTTCCTTTACAGCGCGCTGGCGATTCCGGTCTTTTACGCGGTGGGAATGGTCTACGGGAAGGACGTGAATTTCGCCGTCATGGATTTCTGGCGCTTCTGGGTGGTTCACCTGTGGGTGGAAGACTTCCTCGAGCTTTTCACTACAGTGACGGTGGCCTACATCTTCGTGCTGCTCGGCGTGGTGCGCGCGCCGACCGCGACGCGCGTGGTCTACCTGGACATCATCCTCTATTCGGTGGGCGGCGTCATCGGCACCATGCACCATGTCTATTTCAATGGCGCGCCGGCGACGCACATGGCGCTGGGGGCGGTGTTCTCCGCCATGGAGGTCATCCCACTCACCCTGCTTACCTTTGAGGCCTGGCGCTTCCTGCAGCTCGGAAAGGCGAAGGGCGGCCACTGCGTGATGTGTACCCCCAGCGGGCATTTCCCCCATAAATGGGCGGTCATGTTCCTGGCGGCGGTGGGCTTCTGGAACTTCCTCGGCGCCGGCGTGTTCGGCTTCCTTATCAACCTGCCGGTCGTCAGTTACTTCGAAATCGGCACGCAGTTCACCGCCAACCACGCGCACGGAGCGCTGATGGGCGTCTACGGCATGCTGGCGATGGGATTCTTCGTGTTCGTGGCGCGGTACTTCATCCCGCCCGACCGCGGCAGCGAGCGCGCCATGGCCTGGGCCTTCTGGGGGCTGAATCTCGGGCTGGCGTGGATGGTCTTCGTCAACCTCTTCCCCGCCGGAGCGCTGCAATTCGCCGACAGCGTGCAGCACGGCTACTGGCACGCCCGCCTGCCGGAGTTCTTCGCGACCCCCGCCATGCGCGTAATCGAATGGCTGCGCCTGCCCGGCGATCTCTTCTTCATCGTCGCCGGCATCGGCCCCATCGTCTACCTGGCGGTACGCATGTGGCTGAACCGCAAGCGCTACCTGAAGGGTGAAGGAGGCGGCAAGCCGGAGGACTTCGTGCAGTTCTATGAGGGGGAGGCACCGGCGGGATAGGCGCTTGCCATCATCCGCGAGCTACCCCCTTCTCCCCGGGGAGAAGGGGGTAGCTCGCGGTGAAAGGAGCGGGTCTTGCCGCCCTCGACAACGCGCTAAAACGCCCCCGCCTTCACGAACGGAACACCCCACAGCGCTACCTGCATCGTCACCGATTTGAACCAGGCGTTATACATGCGCTCCACCTCGTCCGCCGAATGGCCGCGGTTGGAGAGGAACGGCTTGACCGTGGCGGTGATGGGATAGATGAGGGCGACGATGTAGTGGTAGTTGATGAGCGGCGTCGAGTCCACGTGGTCCGTTTTGTTTTTCTTCGTGCTGTAGTGGCGCTGGGCGATTTCGTACTGGTAATCCAGCCATTCCTGATCGTAGGAACGGAAACAGGTATCGAGAATCCACATGCCGAAACGCGCGCGCACGTGCTGCAGGTAGTCGTTGATGGGCCTGTCGTCCGGCGTGCTGAAGTAGTGCAGCAGAAACGGGTTCGCCTCGATGAAGGCGTACCAGACATCGAGGATGTCGTCGAGCTGGGTGGACAGCACGTCGCCGGCCATGCGCAGAGCGGCGACATCATCATCGCCGAACATCACCGCCGCCTTCAATTTCTCCAGGTCCTCCAGCGTGACGGTGGAGGACGGCAGGTCGGGCGCACCGTATGCATAGCCCGGAATGTCCTCGGGTTGGGGTTGACGTTGATACATGAATCTCCTCCTGATGCGAGAGCGTTTCCCAAGCCTCGCGCGGAATGACCGCGCTGTCAACGGAGATAATCGGACAGGCGTGTGGCAGCGTTGGCACAGGCACGGCGCCTGGCCGCGGCCCTCCCCCTGTGCCGACGGAGAGCCGCGGCCAGACCGTCACGCCTCACGCGTGCGGGATATTCGTCGGTTCGGAGATTTCCTCGAACACCTCGGCGATTTCGTCCGCTTCGTCCAGTTCCAGCGCGATATCGGCGGTGGCGATGACGCCGACCACGCAGTTGTCCGCGTCCACCACCGGAATGCGGCGCACCTGCCCTTCCTCCATCTTCTCGATCACTTCATCCACTGACGTATCGGGGTTGACGCACCAGAGCTTGCCGGTAGTCATGGCATCCTGCACGGTGGACGCGTTGCAGTCAATGCCGCGCGCCACCACGCGGGCGACGATATCGCGGTCGGTCACGACGCCGACGAGACGGCCGCTGTCCTGGCTGTCCACCACCGGCAGGAAGCCGCAGTTATACTCCACCATCTGGCGAGCGGCCATTTGCAGGCCATCCGCCGGGGTCACGCAGACGGGGTTCTCCGTCATGATCTCACGCGCTTGCATGGCGCCTCCTTCCCGTGTCATCGCGGTGATGACTCAGGGAGTATTATGCGCGGCGGCGCGAGCGTAGTGACGCGGGTTTTGCGACAAGGACGGTCCCGCGCGGCGAAAACGCGCATGTCCGAAGCGCCAATGCCGCTACGATATCCACAATGGATGAGTCACCCCGGCGCTGGCGGCTGCTCTTTGGCCATTATCTCGGCGACATCATCCTCGGCGCCAACGACGGCATCATCACCACCTTCGCCGTGGTCGCCGGGGTGGCTGGCGCGCAACTGCCGGGCAGCATCGTCATCATCCTCGGTATCGCCAACCTGCTGGCGGACGGCATCTCGATGGGCGCCAGTAACTACCTGGGGTCGCGCTCGGCGCAGGCGGTGCATAACGCCGAGTGTCCGGTGACGACACAGCGGGCGAAGGCGCTGGGCAGCGGCGCCGCCACGCTGCTGGCGTTCATCGCCGCCGGCATTGTGCCCCTGCTGTCGTATTTATTTCCCCTGACCGACGCGCTGCGCTTCCCGGTTACTATCGGGCTCACCGGCATCACGCTCTTCAGCGTGGGCGCCGCCCGCGCCGTCATCCTCCCCCAACCCTGGTGGAAAGCCGGCGCGAGCATGTTCCTCGTCGGCGCGCTGGCGGCGGCGGTAGCATATCTGACGGGCTGGGCGCTGCGGGCGCTGGTGGGGTGAAGGCGTGACGCGTGCTGGTCATCTCCTCCGTATAACCCCCGGCCCCCTCCCCCTCTCATGAAGAGGGAGGGGGCGCGCGTGAGCGCCGCGAATATGTTATAATACAAACATGGCACAAACCTACCCCGAATGGAAGCGGCTGGTGGACCTGCTGGAGATCATCTCCTCACAGGGATTTGACCGGCTGGAAGCCGACGAGATTATCGAATTCGGCAAGCTGTATCGGCGGGCGGCGGCGGAGCTCTCCTTCCACCGCACGCACGAGGCCGACCCGCTGCGGGTGGCCTTCCTCAACGACCTGCTGGGGCGCTGCTATCCCTACGTCTATACCGCCCCGCGCAAGCCGTGGCCCAGCGTCGTCCGCTTCTTCGAAGCCGATTTCCCGCGCGCGATCCGCCGCCACTTCGGCTGGATTCTCCTCGCCACCCTGCTGTCGCTCATCCCGGCGGCCATCGGCTACTGGCTCACCTGGACGGACCGCGCCATCGCCTATCAGGTGCTCCCCTCGCAGCTTCTGCATGGCATCTCAGAACAGATTGACCGCCATCACGCGCCCACCGACTGGATGAAGGCGGAAGAGCGGCCGTGGATCTCCAGCTACATCATGACGAACAATATCCAGGTCTCCATCTTCGGCTTCGCCGGGGGCATGACGGCGGGGCTGGTCACCATCTACCTGCTCATCACCAACGGGTTGATGCTCGGCATCACGGCGGCGGGGGTG
>JAKIYB010000366.1:4680-4994 GCA_022708765.1 Armatimonadota bacterium
CCGCCATGAGCTTCTGGGGATTCGTCGCGCCCCACGGCATATTAGAGTTGCCGGCCATCTTCATCGCCTGCGGGGCCGGCCTGCTGCTGGGCTACGCGCTCATCAACCCCGGCAGCTACCCGCGCCGCATCGCCCTGCGCCACGCCGGCGCTGAAGCGCTGAAACTCATGCTGGGCGTCGCCGCCATGCTGGTGGTGGCCGGCCTGATCGAGGGCTTCTTCTCGCCGATGGTCATTAACGAGGCGTATAAATTCACCGTGGCGATGAGCATCGGCATCCTCATGGTCAGCTACTTCCTCCTCGCCGGCCGCGGT
>JAKIYB010000367.1 GCA_022708765.1 Armatimonadota bacterium
TCGTCTTCAGCAGCCCGCCGGCCACGTCGTAGGCTTCTAGAAACTGCCGCGCTGAATTGATGAAGCTCTGATAAGACACCCCGGCGTTGATGGCCACCAGCATGCCGCCCGCCATGCCGGTGACGTTGGCGAAGATCGTCAGCACCGGCAGCATGATCATCGTGGCGACCAGCCGCGGCGTCACCAGGTAGCGCACCGGATTCACCGCCAGCGAGCGCATGGCGTCAATCTGGTTGGTGATTTTCATTGAGCCCAACTCGGCGGCGAACGCCGAGCCAATACGTGCCGCGACGACGATGCCGGTGAGCGTCGGCGCCAGTTCGCGCGCCATGGACAGCGCCACCAGGCTGCCCACGAATTGCCCGGCGCCGAAGAGCACAAACTGCTTCGCCGTGTGCAGGCCAAGCACCATGCCGCCGAACAGCACGGTAATGAGCACGATGGGCAATGATTCAATGCCCACCAGCGCCATTTGCTCGGTCACGCGCATGCGAGCCCGGACGTTACCGCTGAAAATCCCCCGCAGCGCATCCCAGAGGATCATCGTTCCCTCGCCCAGCGACTCCATCCCCTGCACGATACCGCGCCCGATATCTTTGATTGGTGTTGACGATGCTGCCATGTTCTCATCCTTCATTCGGCGCATGTGTGAAAATGCCTGCCGCTAGCACTGAATTCATCGCATGGCATACGGCGCAGGCTGCGCTGTGGTATCATAACGCTATCTCACTCCCATGGAACGGCGACGATGCACATCTTGTTGATCCTCAATCCGAAGGCCGGCAATATGGCGACGGCGCGAGTGGCATTGGTAGAACTCGCGGCGATCCTGTCCGGCCATACGCTTGAAGTGGCACTGCCGACGTCAGCGACGGCCGCGGAAGCGGTGGCGCGTGAGGCGGTCGCGGCCAGGTTTGACCGCATACTCGTCGGCGGCGGCGACGGCACGGTGAACAGCGTGTTGCCGGCGCTGGTCGGCAGCGAGACGGCATTGGGCATTCTGCCGGTAGGTACGGTGAATGTGCTCGCGCGCGAATTTCGCATTCCGCTGACGGTGGAAGGCGCGCTGAAAGTGGCGCTGCACGGCGCCCCGCGCCGGGTAGACCTCGGCCAGGCGAACGGCAAACCCTTCGCGCTGATGGCCGGCCTGGGCTTCGATGCCCGCGTGGTGGCGGACGTGGTGCCGGAACTGAAAAAACTCATCGGCCCCTTCGCCTATGTCACCGCCGGCCTGCAGGCGCTGGCCGTGTATAAAAGCAGTCAGTTCCGCATTTCCATGGACGATGTCACCGTCACCGTGCCGGCCTGGCTGATGATCGTCGGCAATGCCGCCTACTACACGTACGAGTTGGCCCTCTCGCCGGATGCGCGCATGGATGATGGCTTGCTGGATGTCTGCATCTTCGGCGAGCAAACCGCCCTCGACCGGGTGACGCAGCTCATGGCCACCGCCGTCGGCCTGCATACCCAGCATCCCAATGTCACCCTCTTCCGCACGCGCTCACTCAGCATCAGCGCCGATCCACCTGTCCACCTTCAACTCGACGGCGACCATGCCGGCAGTTCCCCGGTCGAAATTACACTGCTCCCGAAAGCGTTAACAGTCATGACACCGAGGTAAGGTTCAGTCGCCAACACTGACTTCCCCATACTTCTCCGCGTTCAGATACGCCTGCATGCTGCCAAACAATGTCGCCCGCTTGGTGTTGCCATCGGGCTGCACGGCGCTCACCGCCACCTCGATACGGAAAGTGTTCGCATGAGGATCAAGCTGGAGCAGCGCGGCGGGGATGAGCGCGGCAAGGGTGTAGCCGTCCTCCGCGTGCAGGGTGTGCAAGCGGATGCCCGGCGTCGGTTGCGGAGTACCGTCCTCAACATACAGCGCCAGTGCCGGTTCCTGTGGCGTGGCGGGAACCAGCATGACCTGACCAATATCAGTGCTGTCCGGCATGACGCCGAAGACTTCGATACAGGATGCCTCCCACGGCGCATCAATGCGCTGCGCCGGGTGGGCATCCCGCACATGCGCCAGTAACGCCACGTCTTCGCCAATAACGCCCAGCCGTACCTCGGCCAACGCCCGTGGACCCATGACAATCCTGCACGCATCGGCGTCCGCCAGCACCGCTGGCACCTCGGCCACCGCTTGCGTCTCTGGGAATCGGCGGGCACGCCAGGGACGGGTGAATGGTAGATAAAGCGCGGCCGGCACGGCGGCATCCGTCTCCGGATGCGTGCTGACCATCACCTCATCATCACCGGTTACTTCGAGCTCGAAGCGCATCTCCGCTTCCTCCCCTGGCTCCAGCGCGAACGCGAGCCGGCGGTCGCCATGTATCACCGCTCCGTCTCCCGTCATGATGCCAATGGCCCCCGCCTCAGTTGTCTCGCCCACGTTATGAGCGATGAGGGCGAGGGTGCCCGGCATCTCCCCCGGCACCGGCGCCTGCACCACCTCCAGCCGCGTCCGCACGATGCGTGCGGGCGGCAGCATCTCCTCCGGCAGTTCGTCGTATGTCGCCGGGCGCACGCTGGTGAAGCGCGGCCCCGCGGGCAGCGGATGCAACGGCTGAATGCCCATCGCCAGCGCTGGCGAATCCTCGCGCAGCGTGAAGGCGCCGGAATCCGGGTCATGGAGGAGCGGGTCGGCGATGCGGCTATCAATATCCTGTCCCCAAGCCTGCCACTCGGCGAAGTCGCCGCCAGCGAAGGTCAGCGGCACCTCGTCCACACGCCAGTACAGGTTCTCGTTGAGCGTAAAGTGGCCGTTAGCCCACTGTCGGCCCAGCGCATGCCCGTCGCGCGCCAACATGATGTTACATTCGATAACGAAGGAGCGGTGCGGCTCCTCGCGTCCGCGCCCGAAACCCTCGCAGTCGGCGAAAAAGTTGTTGCGCACCACGTTGTCCTTGCCGTAGTGCTGAAAAAAGCCCTCCTCGGCGGTGCGGTAGGCGATGTTTCCTTCGATCAGAATCTCCGAACTGCCCTCGTCGGTGTAGATGCCCCAGCCGCCATACCCGTACTTCTCGATATCGTGAATGAGGTTGCCGCGGATAACCGTCCCCGGCTGTGTGCCCAGCATATAAATACCGCCCAAGTCGCTCAACAGCCCCTGCCCGCAGGTGTGGATGTGGTTGTATTCAATACGGTTGTCAATGGTCAGTGTCGGCGCGTAGCCCCATGTCCACCCGCAGGAAATACCGCTGTAGAAGTGGTTGAAGATGGCATTATGCCGCACGCGGTTGCGTCCGCTGTTGCCGATCCACACGCCGATGGCGCTGGGGAAAACGCGCCCGCCATCGTGAATACGGCAGTCGCTTACCGTCACGCGCATGCCGCGTGTCTCCGTCGGCTTATCGGTCTCCATCTCACCGGGAAGTTTGCTTGCCAGTCCCTCATGCCCGATCTTCACCCCGCCGGCGCCAAGGTCGTGCAGCGTGCAGGCGATGATGCGCGCGTCGTAACTCGGTTTCAGCACCTCGATGGCGTACTGGCTCACCTGCGCGACGGTGCAGCCGTACAGGACGCAGTGTTCCGCCCCCTGCAGAATGAGCGCCCCCGGCACGAAAAACGCCGCCTGAATCGGCCCCGGATTATCCGGCGCCAGCCGCCACTCTGCATGCCGGAAGGCCAGGTTCTCGAAATGGACATGCCGCACCGGTGCGTCCGTGCCGTCCAGCCGCAGCAGCGTCTCCAGCCGCGGCGCGATGACCGTCGTCTCCTCCGGCGTCTCCCCCGGCCGCGGCAGGTAATACAACGTGCCGCTGGGCCGGTCGAGATACCATTCCCCCGGCTCCGACAGCGCCTCGAAGACATTCTCGACCACGTAGCGCGCGGGCTGCCCTTTCTCATCAACCAGGCTGCCCAGGCTGTGCGTATAAAATTCCGCAAGGCATGCCTCGTCGTCAACGGCTTGAAGATGGTGGTGCGTCTCGAACCAGAGCTGATACGCGGTCAGTTCCACGTCCGCCATGTTCGTCCAGTTCCGTATCTCGCCCGGCTGAAAAAACGCCGATGTCGGCCCCTGTCCCCATTTACCGCCCCACGAACCCTCCGGTACGCCGCTAAAACGATAAAACCCCATCTTCGGCAGACGCGGCCGTCCGCGCCGCTCGCCATTCACGAAAAGCTGGGTGAAATACCACGCCCCCGCCGTCACCTCCGGCAGGCGAACGGTCCAGCAGGCCTTTCCATTCATTTCGCTTGATGACCATCCCTCAATCCGCTGCCCGCCGCTGATCTCCGGCGCTTCTCCGGGATACGCCCCATACGTAATGGGAGCCTCTGCCGTCCCCGAGTCCTCCGCCGTCAATGTCCATGTTTCCGGCAGGAAGTACGTCCCCTCACGGAAGAGCACCCGCACCGGCTGCCCATCGCGTTTCTCCCGCACGCGCGCCTGCGTCCCCGCCGGCGTTGCCAGCGGGCCATCCGTCCCCGCCGGCTCCGGTAACCTTCCGGACCAGGCATCGTTCCCATTCGGCGCGACATAAAGGATCAATGTATCGCCCATCGCTCTCTCCCTTGACAAAAAGGCGGGACTGTTCCCCTCCCTAAGGAGTGCCACAGCCCCGCCTGATTCCCTGCTCAATATGGATGCTATTTCCGACTTACTTACACGAATACCGTGTCCATGCGCACCTCACGCCCGCTCTCCGCGGAGGCGTAAATGCCGTCAATAATCTGCATCATCTTCACCGCGTCCTCCGGCGGCGACATCGGTTGACGCCGCTTGCGGATGCACTCGATGAAATGGCGCGTTTCATTGTCGCCCCAGCCGCTGGTGTTGCGCACGTGCGGGGTGATATCCGTCAGCGCGCCGCTCACCTCGCCGAAGACGCGCAGCTCACCGTTATACATACTCAATCCGCCGCGGGTGCCGAGTAGTTCCAGATAATTCGTCTCGCGCTCGATATTCGACGCCCAACTGAATTCAAACGCCACCGAGGCGCCGGTCTCCAGCTTGGCGAAACCGGCGGCAAAGTCTTCCAC
>JAKIYB010000368.1 GCA_022708765.1 Armatimonadota bacterium
GGGGAAGTTGGTCATCATGCCGCCGAGCCAGCGTTGGGTCACAAAGTGCATGCCGCAGCGTTGTGCCGCTTCATACACGGCGTCCTGGGCCTGCTTTTTCGTGCCGACGAAAAGAATCTGCCCGCCGTTGGCGGCGATGTCGCGCAGGAAGGCATGAGCTTCTTCCAAGCGGCGCAGCGTCTCGTGCAGGTCAATGATGTAGATGCCGTTGCGCGCGCCATAGATGAAGCGCTTCATCTTCGGGTTCCAGCGGTGGGTCTGGTGGCCGAAGTGGACGCCGGCCTCCAACAGCTCTTTCATGGATACCAGTGACATGGTTACTCCCTTGATCCCGACTTTGCGGGAAAAATGTGATGTGCCCACGACGTCAGAATGTCCGAAGACTGCGCCGGCAGGGAGTGAATCTTGCCGCGCTATCGGTCGTGAACCGGATAAGTATAGGGAAGACAGGCCGCGAGGTCAAGAGGATTGAGGCTGCAAAACGTCGTTGATGGTGAAAATCGTCATGCCTGGGAGATTGCGATATCGTCGGCCGGTCTCCCCAGGTTGGCGTAGAGGACAAAGGCGTTCTTCCCGTTGAGCTTGGCGTGGTACATGGCGTCGTCGGCATGCCGGAAAAGCGCGTCAATCTCCATGCCGTCGTCAGGCGTGACGGCAATGCCGATGCTCATGGTGATCGTCACCGCTTCGCCACCCAGCATGAATGGCTGGGTGAACGCCGCCAGGATGCGGTCGGCGGTGCGGATGGCGAACTCGGGGTTGGCCAGATCGGAGACGACGATGACGAACTCGTCGCCGCCCACGCGGGCGATGGTGTCCGTCTCCCGCATGCTGGCGGTGAGACGGGCGGCGATGAGTTGCAGCAAGTGGTCGCCGGCGGAATGCCCGTGCGTATCATTCACCCATTTGAAGCCGTCGGCGTCCAGGTACAACAGCGCCACGCGCGTCTGCAGGCGCCGGGCGCGCGCCAACTCCGTCATCAGCCGGTCGTGTGCCAACAGGCGGTTCGGCAGGCCGGTGAGGTGATCGTAAAAGGCTAATGTGTTCAGCCGCTCCTGCAATCCATGCCGGTCGGTGATGTCCCGCAGCACCAGCAGCCATCCCTGCGAAGCATGCTTTCCGATGCGCAGCGCGGTCACGCGCAGGTCGAACCAGCGCGAGGTACCGTCCTGGCCGGTAATCTGCACCGTATATACTTCGCCGCCCTGTCGCAGCGCCTCCGCCGGCAGCCAGCCCGCGAAAATGTCGGCGGCATCTATGCCATAGAGTTCTTGTTGGCGCTTGCCCAGCAGGGCGCGCATGGCCGGATTGCTGTCCATGATGCGCCCACGCGTGTCCAGCACGACCACGCCATCAATCATGCTCTCAAAGACGGCGTTACGCGCGATGGGTGAAAGGTCCACCAGGTAGAAGAATCGCAGCGCCACCAGCAGCCCGACGCCGGATACCGCGAAGACCACCGGCGTCAGGTCGAAGTAAGGTAGTGGGGTCAGGCGCAGCACGTAGACGATATTCGCCACCAGCGGGAAGAAGGCGATGCCCAGCAGCACCAGCACCTGGCGGCGATAAAAAGGAGCCAGATCGCGCAGCGAGAAGAAAGCCAGGCATAACGCGATGGCGACCAACCCCCAGTTATAACTGACATGTATCCAGAACCAGGCGCCGTATGTAATCCGCCAGTATGGCGGATAGCCGCCAAGATCGAGAGAAGTGGCCTGATACATCAGGTGATGCGCCTCGTTCGTCCACATGAGCAGCAGTGTGACGGTGGGGATGATCCAGAGCAGGGCGCGGCGCGTGCCCGTAAGCCAGCCGTCGCGCCGCACGTAAGTAATGACGAAAAGAAACCAGGTTACCGGCACGGTGGCGATGCCCAGATACTGGATCTTGCAGGCGAGAAGTTTGCCAATCTCGGTTATCTGCTGCAGTTCAATAACGCAGCCGAAGCACCAGACCGCCACCCCGCTCATGAGGAGGATGAGTGTGAACCGCCCCGGCGTTTCGCGCATGCGCGCCGCGAACAGCACCGAGAGCAAAGCCAGTACGGTGGCGAAGATCAGCAGTGAGACGTATAGATAATGAATCCAATTATACATAAGGTATTGCATAGTAATAATACCATATTATTTTGACGAATACCAATATACCGATGAAATACCTAGACAGCATGGGTCGGCTGTGTTAGAGTGAATCGCAATCCCATTGAGGAGGCGTCCGCATGGAGACACTGCTGCGCACCTTCGCGCCGGAAACCTGCCATACCCCGCAACTCGACAACCCACCGCGTATGTTGAATTTTCACCGCCACGCGCACGCCTTTCCCGATTGGGTAACCGCGGTGCGCGAAAAGTTCCTCGACTTGCTTGGTGTCATGCCGGAGCGCGTGGAGCCAAATCTGCGCGTCGAATTCGAAGCGGATCACGGTAGCTATGTTGAACGCCGATTGGTCTTCACCGCGGAGGCGGGCGCCGATGTGCCCTGCCACCTGCTGCTGCCGAAAACGGATGGGCCAGTGCCGCTGGTCATTTGTCTGCAGGGACACAGCACGGGGATGCATATCTCGCTGGGGCGTCCGAAGTATCCGGGCGATGAGACGACGATCGCCGGCGGGCGCGATTTCGCGCTGCAGGCGGTGCGCGAAGGTTATGCCGCGCTGGCGCTGGAGCAGCGCTGCTTCGGCGAACGCGGCGACCAGCGCGCCGGCGAGACACGCCATCTGCAGTCCACCTGCCACCACGCCTCGATGGTGGCGTTGCTGCTGGGCCGCACGATGATCGGCGAGCGCGTGTGGGATATCGCCCGCGCGATTGACGCGCTGGCGGACTTCCCGGAGCTCGATCTGAACCGTATCGGCTGCATGGGCAATTCCGGCGGCGGCACCGCCACCTTCTACGCCGCCTGCTACGAACCGCGCATCACCGCGGCGATGCCCTCCTGTTATGTCTGCACCTTCCGTCACTCCATCGGCCGCATTGACCACTGCCAGGATAACTACCTGCCTGGCGCGCTGCGCTACCTGGAAATGGCGGACTTCGCCGGGCTGATCGCCCCGCGTCCGCTGGTGGTGGTGGCCGGGCACGACGATCCCATTTTCCCTCTTGCCGGCGTTGAAGAAGCGTTCGCCGACATCCAGGCCATCTACGCTGCCGCCGGCGCGCCCGATCGCTGCCGGCTGGTCGTCGGCGACGGCGGCCACCGCTTCTATCCCGAGGAAGGCTGGCCGGTCTTCCGCCAGATGACGAAGTGGTAGGAACCGCACCCCCTTCTTTGCAGTTCTGTAATATCGCAGCAAAAACAAACGCCCGCTTGACAAACTAACGTTTTTGTATTAGAATACCGCCCGTACCGTGACAAGCGAAAACCACCGGCCAGCTTCCCGCTTCGGGGCAAAAGATGTATCACCCCGCATTTGAAAAATAACACTGTGTGCGGGGTGATACACCGGCGATGGGTACAGTTGGCGCCTGGCCTTTCTGCACTCCGTCATGTCATCCTGCTCCAGGTGGCGCTAACGATAGCGTCTTACATGACGTTGACTGTCCCTGCTCGGACACGCGTCAAGCCTTGTATTAGCGCCCGCTAACGGCGCCGTCCCCCCGCGTAGAAGGCCGTCTTATGCTAAGTTTCTGAATATTAACAATCTGTTACTTTGTCGCCAGCGGGCCTGAACTCTCCACCAAAGCTCCGTTCACAGGGTGTAGTTCGGTAGCCTGGTTCTACAAAAGCGGGCGGATGGCCGGATAAAAACCATTCCCCCACTTTACGAAAATGCACTAATTGGGGCACCCGAGCCTCATATCGCGAACCCGGGTGGAAACGTGATGCCGCTGGACTCCCGCCGCCCGCGCCGTTACAATACAACCAATGACAACCGATGCGACACAACCGGAGTGGGAGGAGCGACTGCGGGCGGCGCTGGTACAGCGGGACCAAGCGGCGCTGGCTGTGTTGTTGGAGGAAATTCACGCGGCTGATCTGGCGGACTTTTTCACCGAGCTGGAAGAACCGGAGCAGATCGCGTTGCTGGAATCGCTCACGGATGAGCAGGCAGCGGAACTGCTCGCTGAACTTGACCCGGACGATCGAGCGACCATGCTTGACCAGCTCACCGTCGAACGCACCTCAGACGTGCTGGAAGAAATGTCCTCCGATGATGCCGCTGACGTGTTGAGCGAGCTTCCGCATGAAGAAGTGGACGCGCTGCTGGAGCGCATGGAGCCGGAAGCCGCCAATGACGTGGCGGAATTGCTGCGGTACGCCGACGATGTCGCCGGTGGGTTGATGGCGAAGGAATACGTCCGCGTGGCTCCCGAAGAAACGGTGGCTGAAACACTGGCGCTGCTGCGCGGACAGTATGCCGACGCTGAAATGATCTACGATCTTTACGTGGTGGACGAGGATGAGCGCCTGCTGGGCGTCGTGACCCTGCGTCATCTTATCGCGCACGCCCCGCACACGGTAATGAGCGACATCATGACGCGCGAATTCATCAGCGTGCCGACGGATATGCCGAGCGAAGACGTAGCCGACGTCGTACGTCGGCATGATCTGCTAGCGGTGCCGGTGCTGGATGAAGACGGTCGCATGCGAGGCATCGTCACCGTGGACGATGTGAGCGAAGCGATGCGCGAGGAAGCGACCGAAGACCTGCTGGCGGTAAGCGGTGGCGAGGAGGTCGCCGAGGAACCGCGCCCCTGGTCGCGACGGTCGGGCTGGCGCACTGGCTTGTTGACGCTGGCCGGCGCCGCGCTGCTCGCGGGAGTCATCTGGCTGTTCTCACGCGAGTTGACGGCCTGGCACACCGCGGCCGCGCTGTTGCCGCTGCTGCTGGCGCTGGCACTCTCCGCGGGCAGCCAGGCGGCGCTGGCGATGGATCACGCCTACGAGGATGCGATAGAGCGCCGACAACTTGGGCGCATCTTTTTGCGCGAGGTTGCCGCCGGCGGAGGTTTGGCGGT
>JAKIYB010000369.1 GCA_022708765.1 Armatimonadota bacterium
GGCACCCGCGGCACGCGCCCGATGATGGACCCCACCACCATGCAAAACTTCAACCCCTTCTACAAGCCGGAAGGCGACGACGGCGGCCGCGTCATGAGCCGCCGCTGGGACATGTTCTTTGAAACACTGGAGAAGAAAGCCAGCCAGTAATTCGTAACGACCGCTGAGACCACGCGAGGGTGGGCGCTTGCCCACCCTCGCGGTGTCTGGTCCGATAAGCGAAAGGAATGCCCCGGCTCGAAACGAACTCTTCGGTAAGGATGGAACCCTCGTGACATTGCCAGTCCGAATACGCGCCATGCTTCAGACGTTGTGGGCCTGGGCGCTCCGTCACCCCTGGTCCGCGATGGCGCTGATCATTGCCGGGATGGGCATTCGCATCTTCAGCGAGATGGTGGATGAGTTCTACGAACAGGAACTCTCTCCCGTTGACCTTCATATCCAGGCCATCCTCCAACCGTACCACACACCGGCGCTCGACACTGCCGCGCGCGTCATCAGCGATTTCCTCGTGCTGCCGTGGATTCTGTTGCTCGTTGCCCCGATGCTCCTCGCGCTGCTGGCGAACCGGCGTCATGTTGCCGCGCTCGTTTTCGTGCTATTGCCCGCATTCACCGGCCTGCTGGTGGAACTGCTGAAGCTGCTTTTTGGTCGGGAACGTCCCGCCACCGCGCTGTTCGTCGAAATCGGAAACAGCTTTCCCAGCGGCCACGCTACCGGCTCCATGGTAGTTTACGGCCTATTCGGGTACCTGACCGCACGTTTCTTCATCCACGCGCGCTGGGCGCGTATCGTCGCGCTGATGCTGGCCGGAATCATGATCCTCCTCACCGGCCTTGCGCGGGTATATCTGCACGTGCATTATCCCAGCGATGTCGCGGCCGGTTGGGGCGCTGGCGCGGTTATCCTCGCCGGCGCCGTCCTCTTCCTCGAAGCGTGGGAGCGGCGCACGAAATCGGTGTAATCGCGAAAGGGGGACGGCCGTTTCGCCGTCCCCCTGGGGTTCCGCATGGTATCTCCGGCGATCAATCCGTGATATTCAGCTTCAGCTCATCCGAGTTCGCGCGGAGTTCCGGCGCGTAGATGCCCGTCGCGGTGGTAGGCAGCGCGCTGAACTTGCCGGGGATTTCGGCACGGAGGCGGTAGCTCAGGCTGTGGGTGCCGCGCGCGAGGCGCTGCACGAAGAAGCAGACGCGATTGTCGCGATACTCCGTGTAGGCGCCCATCTCGTTGCCGCCGTAGCCGCTGCGCACCTCCACCGGCTCGAAGCCCGCCGCCTTCATATCGGCCAGCAGGATATACTCGTAGTCGTTCTTCGAGTCAATGACCAGTTCCACCTCAATCAGGTCGCCGCTCTTCACGGCGGCCAGATTCGGCAGTTCGGCGCGCTCGTACTTCTCGACGCGCTGATCGAGCGACTGGCCTCGGGTGCCGGCTACTTTCGTCGTCTTCTCCACCCGCGTCAGTTTGTAGTATTTGCGGTTGACCTTGATCTCCAGCCCCGCCTTCGTGATCATGTCCTCCGTGGTGAAGGTGGTCAGGTAGGCATTGTAGTACAGCGGCCCCGTCCCCTTCTTCACCACGGTGAGGGTGTGCTGGCCGGCGGTCACCGCCTGGCCTTCGAGGATCAGCTTGTTGTCGAAGCTGAAGAGATTGGCCTTGTCAATCCGCACTGTCTTCACCGTCTTGCCGTCCAGCTTCACCTCTACCGTCATGTTCGGGCTGTCCTCGCCGCTGGCTTTGATGTAATCGGCCAGCGCTTCCACCACGATGGCGGTGTCCCGCGTGCTGTTCCAATAGGTGGAATGCTTGCGGTTATTGATGAGGTATTTGGCCAGCCGCGACGCCGTCTCGCTCTTCGGATTCGTGAGCGCCAGCAGCTTCAGGTAGTAGGCTTGCGCCTCGTATTCACTGCCGTACCAGTACCACCAGCTATTCTCTGGCAGGCGCAGGTAGGCGGTCTGGTTCTCGTCGTCCCGCACGAGGAACTGCTCGATGTTGGTGATGACCGCGTCGCGCTTCTCGATATCCCCCACCCTGTGCAGTGCCATGGCGAACATGCTCTTCGCGTAGACAGGCAGGCTCACTTTATCGCGCCAGAGGTAGCCGCGCATGGTGGTGTTGTCGGTTTTCTCATCCACGAGGACCATGTAGACGAAGGCATCCAGCGCGTCGGCTTTCTTCTTGTACGGCCATTCCGACTTCTCCGCGTCCCCACGCTGCAGCCAGCGGATCTGCTCCGCCTGGTAGCCCTTCAGCCAGGCCACGCCGCGCTGAATCATCTCCGGCGGCACCGCCACGCCGATTTCGCGAGCGATCTGCAGGCCGTGCACCACCAGCGCGGTGGTGTGCGGCCACGAGCGCTCACCCCAGCCGCTGAACCAGCCCCAGCCGCCGTCGCTGAGCTGCATGCTCTGCAGCCGGCCCAGGTTGTGCTGAATCATGCGCGCCACCCCGGCGTCATCGAAGACCGGGTTGCCCTCGGTTTCCCACGGCTGATGGATGCGTTTCCAATCCTGCGCGCGCTGGCGGTCGTCGCCGATCTCCTGCGCGTTGAGATTGGTGCGCTTGGCCTGGATATCCTTCAAATCCACGCCCATCTTCTGCAGCACCTTCTGGGTGATGATGGTAGGCAGGAAGCGATTCAGCGTGGATTCCGTATTGTCGTAGGGATAGCTGACCAGATAGGGCAGCGCATCCACCATAGAAGTGGCCAGCGAGGGCGAGTAGCGCACCTCCAGGCGGCTGTATTGCGGCAAGCGCTCGGCCGGCACGCGCAGCGTCACCGAGCTGTCGGTACCGTCGGGGCGAATGGCGCCGCTGTAGCTGTCCGTCTTCAGCATGCCATGCACGTAGGCCGGGAAGACCATCTGCATGGCGTCCGATTCCTGGTCGGTGAGCGCCTTCACCCGCACGGTGGCGTAGTTGGAGGCGATCACGCGGACGCGCCAGTCCACGCGCGTTTCGCCGCCGGCGGGGATCATCGCCGTGCGCTTCAGCGGTTCGGCGGCCGGGTTCACCGGCTCCAGCGCCGCGCCTTCCAGTTCCAGCGCCACCTGCACGGCCTTCGCCGCCGGCAGGTAGTTATGCACCACGGCGGAGAGCACCACTTCGTCCTTTTGCATGAAGAAGCGCGGGGCCTGCAGGCGCACCATGATGTTCTTCCTGGTGATGATCTCGGCGGTGCCTTCGCCCACGCGGGCACCGTCGCCCATCGCCCATACCCGCGCTTTCCAGGTCGTCAGGCTGTCGGGCATCTTCACCGGCAGGGTGGCGATGCCGTTGGCATCCGTCTTCACCGTCGCCGCCCAGAAAGCGGTATCGGCAAAGTTCGTGCGCACGGTGGCCGCGGCCATCGGCGCACCGCCACCATCGAATGCTTCATTACGATCGGCCATCATGCCATTGGCGGCTTTCGCCATTGCTGGAGCCGGCGGCGCGACCCCATCCATAGCCAGCGCTCCGCCCCCCGTCGCGCTGGCGCGCACCATTAGCCGCTCTTCACTAACATCGGATGCGAATTCGACGACAGCGTCCGGCACGGCGATATCGCCTTCATCGGCGATGGAGTAGCCGAAGATACCGAGGAAGCCCATGCCGCGTTCGTCGCGCTTGAGGATATTGCCGCCGCCGCGATTCAGGCTGTGCTCGGTCTGCGGGTGGTGATGGCGCTGCCACTTCCAGAAGAAGGACTTGATCTCCGGCACGTTGCTGCCGCCGGAGATATATTCCACGGCTTTATCGTAGACGCTGACGGCCAGCGTACCGCTGTACGGTTTTCCATCGGCGTCGGTGATCTTCACGCGCACGGGGTTATCTTTCCCCGGCTGCAGAGTGGAGGCTGTCGGCTGCACCTGCACGTTGAGCACACGCTGCTCGGGCGGTACCATCACCTCGCGGATTTCGGTAAAGACTTTTCCACCGGCGACGGTGAGCGCCTCAATGAAGAAATTCGGCATGTCTTTTTTCAGCACGGCAATCTGCTCGAAGGCCGATTTTCCATTCAGGCGGAGCATCTTCGGCGCCAGGTAGGCGCCGTTGGTCGGGCGCACGAAAAGGAGCACGGTGGCGTCATCGTGATTGGTATTCACGAGCAGGCTGATATTCTCGCCGGGCTGGTATGCGCGCTTATCGGTGAGCAGTTCCAGGTCGTTGAAGCGGAACTGGCTGCCATCCACGCCCTCGCCGCGCACGTAAAAAACGTACCCCCCTTCGATTTCATACTTTTGCTCGTCAGTCAGCTTGTAGCTGACGCGGTACTGCCCGGCGCGGTCGGCCTTCATCTGCAGGCGCGCGGTGCCTTCGGCATTCGTATCGAGCGGCCAGCGCTGTACTTCTTTCTCCACCGGCTGCATCATGCCGGAGGCATCGGCCTTATAAGACACCTGCAGCAGACGGACGAGGCCGCGGCCCTTCACCGGCACGCCGCTAAGGGTGTGTGCGTTGAAGCTGGCCTGAATGGGATCGCCCACGCGGTAGTGACCACGGTCCACCCAGGCATACACCTTGAACGGCTTGCGGGCGACGATGACCGAGCCGGTTCCGACGATGGTGCGGCGGGAAGAATCGGTGACTTCGGCGGTGATCTCGTAGCGGTGATCGGTATCCCCGAGAAGTTCCTTCACCATGGCGGTGTCAATGGTCACCGGCACGGTACCGTCCTCGCGTACCGGCGCTTCCGCTTCGGCGACGAGTTCCGGCTGCGCCTGGCCGCGGTAGCCCCACCAGATGGGCGCGGGCCGCAGGCAGCCCCATTCGCGGAAGCCGGGATACCAGGTGTAGTCATAGCCATACCACCAGTAGCCAGGCCGGTAGAGCCAATCCCAGCGATCTACCGGGTACCAGGATTCGGTGTAACCGGTGCGGAGGATCTTGTACTTCACCTTCGCATTGGTGACGGGCGCGCCGAAGAGGTACTTCGCCTCGATGGTGGCAGTGATCGTCTCACCAAGGGCCA
>JAKIYB010000036.1 GCA_022708765.1 Armatimonadota bacterium
GCTGGTGAAGATCTGGGATTTCCTGGCCGCCACCCCCACGAGCACCATCCTCGGCCCGCCGAGCACGCACGAGGGGAATGTCACCGGCGCCGCGTATACGCTGGACGGCAGCAAGATCGTCACCATCGGCAGCGACTCGGTCATCAAAGTCTGGAACACGGCCGGCGACAATCTGCTGACCACGGATAACCTGGGCAGTTCGCTCACCGCCATGGCGCTGTCGCCGGACGGCACGCTGGTCGCCGCCGGCAATAGCGCCGGCGTGACCAAGCTCTTCAGCACGGCGACGGGCGCCGAAGTGCGCGCGATGACGGGCGCGTTCTCCAGCAATGTCAACGAACTGACCTTCACCCCCGATGGCGCCTACCTGATCGGCGTGGGATTGATGGATTACATCGTGCTTTGGGACGTGGCCACGGGCGCGGTGGCCGGGTCGGCGACAAAGGCTTGCACGATTCCAGCCGCGGTGGCGCTGGCACGCGGTTCCTCCACCATGGTGGTGGGCGGCGATGACGGCGTCGGCGCGTGGACGCTGACGCTGGGCGTGCCGCGGGCCGACCTGTCGGCGCGCTCCTCCGAGGACGCCGGCTATACCGGCACGGGTATCGTGAACGACACCGGCGCGGGCCAGATCGTCACCGAACAGGCCAGCGCCGACATTCCGGCGACCTACTACGTCAAGGCGGCGAATAACTATTACGAGAATGACACCTACACGCTGCAGGGCCCGGCGGGCGGCGACGGGTGGACGGTGGCCTATTACGACGGCAACGACACGAATATCACCGATGATATTGTCAACGGGGCGTGGATGACCGGCCTGCTGGAGCCGGGCCTGACGAAGGAAATCCGCGTGGTCGTAACCCCGGACAACACCGTGGTCGGCCTGACAAAGTCGCTGGCCATCACCGCCACCTCGCAATTGGATCCCACGGCGGAGGACGTGGTCAAGCTGAACACCATCAGTCCTGTCGGCCCGGGGGCCACGACGCGGGTGAGCATTCATACCGACGGCAGCGAGGGCGATGCGGACAGCCAGTATCCGGCGGTGAATACCGACGGCACGCGGGTGGCTTTCCAGAGCGACGCGGCGACGCTGGTGGATGACGACACGAACGGCATGCGCGATATTTTCGTGCGCAAGCGCGACACCGGCGAGACGGTGCGGGTGAGCCTGGGCGCCGGCGGCATACAGGCGAACGGCGACAGTTGGGCGCCGGCCATCAACGGTGACGGCACGGTGGTGGCTTTCGTCTCCGACGCGACGAACCTGGCCGCGAACGATACGAATATCACGTCCGATATCTTCGTGCGCGACACGGCGGCGGGCGTCACCGAGCGGGTGAGCGTAACCGCGCAGGGCGAAGAGGCGAACGGCCCCAGCTACAGCCCGGCCATCAGCGCCGATGGCAGCCTGGTGGTCTTCATCTCGGAGGCGGACAACCTGGTGGCGGGCGACACGAACGCGTGCGCCGACGTCTTCCTGTACGACCGGGCGCTGGACACCATCACCCGGGTGAGCGTGAACAGCCAGGGCGCGCAGGCGAACGCCGCCTGCCGCGACGCGGAGATCAGCGCGGACGGCATGACGGTGGCGTTCTCCTCGCTGGCGAGCAATCTGGCGACGGGCGATGCGAATGACACCTACGACATTTTCGTGGTGACGCCGGGCACCGGCGCGGTGACCTGCGCCAGCCGGTCCATGGAAGGCGCGTTCGGCGATGACGGCAGCTTCCTGCCGAAGCTGAACGCCGATGGCCGGTACGTGGCCTTCACCACCCGCGCGACGAATCTGCTGCTCGCGCTGGGCGGCGGCGGCGATACCAATGGCAAGCAGGACGTCTACCTCTGCGATTTGCAGGGGCTCTTCGGGCCGACGTTGACGCTGGTAAGCACGACGGCGCTGGAACAGGGCAACGGCGACAGCGGGCAGTTCGGCCTGGATATCGCGCAGGACGGCGACACGGTCTACGTGGCCTTCGAATCCACCGCGCGCAACCTGCTGGGCGTGGATAACGATACCAATAACAAGGGCGACATTTTCCTGTGGGCGCAGGGCGGCAGCCTCAGCCGGCAGAGCGTCTCCACGCTGGGCGATCAGGCGAACGAAGTGAGCCGCCACCCCGCCATTAGCGGCGACGCGAGCATCATCGGCTTCGACTCCCGCGCCTCCAACCTGGTCGCCGACGATACCAACGAAGCGTATGATGTCTTCGTCCATGTGCGCGGCGAAGCGTGGCAGCCGGACCTGCTCATCTCCTCCAGCCTGCTGCCGGAGACTTTCACCGGAGAGAATGTCTTCACGCTCAACGCCGAGCAAACCCTCGACGTGGCGGTGAAGACGGCTGTTGAAGCGACCTACTATGTGAAGCTCAAGAACAGCGCGCTGAACCCGCTGGGCAGCTTCACGCTGAAAGCGCCGGCGGCCGATCCGGCGACGGGGTGGACGCTGAAGTACGAGGACGGCGGCGTCAACGTGACGGCGGCCATCACGGGTGCGGGCTGGCCGATCAACGACATGGCGCCGGGCGATGAGAAGACCATCGTGGTGAAGGCGAAAACCTACGCCTCCTCGCCGGAAGCGGAGCCGCTGACGGTGCAGATGACCGCCACCTCGGTGGACGACGTGAGCCGCCGCGACGTGGTGCAGGCAGTGCTGCGCTTGAGTCCGTACCAGACGATTATGGCAAGCGTGAACTCGTCCGGCGGGGGTATTAGCGGCGATGACGTGGGCTTCAGCGCCAACGGGCGGTACGTGTGCTTTGTGTCGAGTGGCATCCAGGTACATGACCGCCTGACGGGCATTACCGCGCGTGTGGATGTAGCCAGTGATGGCACGCCAGCCAATAATAATGGCTCGGACGAAGATATTAGCGGCGATGGCCGTTATGTCATCTTCAACTCTACCGCCACGAACCTGGTGGCGGATGACCTCGGCGGCATTCGGCAGATCTTCATGAAAGATCGGCAGACGGGGGTCGTGATTCTGGTCAGCCGCGCGAACGGCGTCAACGGCGCGCCGGCGGATTCCGGCTGTGACGGCGCGGTTATCAGCCCGAACGGGCGCTACGTGGCGTTCATCTCGGCGGCGAAGAACCTCGTGACGGTGCCGGATATGTCCGCCAACACCCACGGGCAAGTCTACCTGCGCGACGTGGTGAACGGCACCACGGTGCTGATGAGCCGCAACGGCGCCGGCGAACCCGCGAACGCCGGTTGCTCCTCGAGTGGCATCAACTCCACGGGGATGTTTGTCACCTGGCGCTCCACCGCGACGAACCTGGTGGACCTGAACAACGATGACCAGTACAACGCCACCGACGACGGCAACAGCGCGCAGGACGTCTTCCTGCATGACGTAGCGGGGGGCGTCACCGAACTGATCAGCGTGAAGTACGACGGCACGACGTCGGGCGATGCGCAGTCGAGCCGCGACTACCGCTCGCCGGTGAGCGACGACGGCCGCTACGTCGCATTCAGTTCGCTTGCGACGAACTTAATTGATCAGCAGCCGGCTATCGGCGGCAAGCGGCAGATCTTCCTGCGCGATCGGCAGTTGGGAAATACCATCCTGATCAGTCACGGCGCGAACGGCGACCCGGCGGCGGCGGACTGCGAGCGGCCGACGATTTCGCTAAACGGGCGCTATGTCGGTTTCTCAACCAACGCGGTGTTGCTGCCGTATGACGATAACACGCTGGACGACGTCTACATCGTTGATCGCGACACTCCCGGCGCGGCTGGACTGGACCTGGTCAGCGTGCCGTACAATTACAACGGCGCCACGCACACGCCGCTGAGCAATATGAAAGCGCAGGATCCGTTCATCAGCGGCGATGGGCGCTACATCGCCTTCGAAGGCGTGACGCAGGCCGATACCACGAACCTGGTGCCCACGAACCCGGGCTATACCGGCACCGGCGGCACGCAGATTTACGTGCGCGACCGCTGGCAGCTCGCGCCGGACCTGATGGTGAAGCTGCAGGGCGGCGCGGACTGGACGGGCGAAGGCACGATTGACGCCAACGTGACGCCCGCGCAGACGCTGGCGCCGGCGCAGACGAATCCGGGAGCGACCACCACCTTCGCGCTGCGGCTGGTGAACAGCGGCACCACGACCGACGACATCGCCGTCACCGGCACCGGCGGCGGGCAGGGGTGGACGGTCCAATATCTGGACGGGAACGAGAACGACGTGACCGCCGCGGTGACCGGCGACGGCCTGCTGACGCAGGATATGGCGACGAACGACGTGGTGACGCTGACCTGCGTGGTGATGAGCGACCCCTTCACGCTGACGGGCAGCCAGCTCGACGTGGTGGTCACGGCCACCTCGCAGCGCAACACCGCCACTCGCGACCGGGTGAAGGCGTCGGCGCGCATCGCCGGCGCGCACAAGGCGGACCTGCAGATTCGCACCACGGCGGACGAAGCTTTCCTGGGCGACAACGTCTACGACGACGGCACCGAGCAGACGAAAACCCAGGCGGTGCTGGGCGGGAAAGCCGCGAGTTACGTCGTGCGCATTGAGAACGACGGCGGCAGCGGCGATGACTCGTACAAGCTCTGGGCACAGCAGCCGGGCGCGGGGTGGACCGCCATCTTCCGCTCGCCGGACGGCACGGACATCACCGAGGGGATTACGAATCCGAACGTGGGCTGGACTACCGACGACCTGGCGATGGGCGATTTCGTGGATATCCGCGTGACGGTGACGCCGGACCGGTCGCTGGGCGGCGGCGCCTTCGAGCCGATCCTCATCAGCGCGCAGTCCTGGAACGATGGCACCGCGGCTGACGCGGTCGTCGCGCGGACGCAGGTGGCGGTGCTGCGCCAGCCGGACCTGATTATCACCGCGCCGGGCGCGCAGCCGGTGGGCGATGGCGTGTATGACGACGGCGCCGCGCAGACGGTGGCCTCGGTGGTGCAGCGCGGCAGCACCGTCTCCTACGCGGTGACGCTGCGGAACGACGGCAACGTGACGGAGAGCCTTCCGGTGCTGGGCACCGCGAGCGACGCCAACTGGACGATCCTCTACACCGAGACCACCGGCGGCGCGCAGAACGACGTGACGCTGGCGGTGGCGACGGGCGCCTGGCAGCCGCTGCTCGGCATGGGCGAGTCGGCGACGTTGCGCGTGGACGTGACGCCGCGCCTGGGGATGGCCGTCGGCGTGACGAAGACGGTGACGCTGCAGGCGGTCTCGCCGGGCGACGCGAAGAAGAAGGACACGGTGGTGGCGGAAGTCACCTCCGCCGTCCGCAAGCCGGACCTGCTCATTCAGGTGGCGGGCGCGCCGCTTTTCACCGGCGATGACGCATACGCGCCAACCGAGCAGACCGCGGCGCAGAGCGTGGATAACGAGGTTGCGGCGGCGTATCCGGTGAAGCTGCAGAACGACGGCAACACCGACGACACCTACACGTTGACGATGCCGGCGGACGCGCAAGGCTGGACGTATCGCCTGTACCTGGGCACGGATACGACCACGAACATCACCGACGCCGTGCGCGCCGGCACGTGGGAGACGACGCTGGCGGCGGGCGCGGAGCTGGACCTGTTGGTCCATGTCATTCCGGACGCCGCGCTGCTGGGCGGCACGCGGGCGACCGGGACGTTGACCGCGGCCTCCACGAACGAGCCGGCCTACACCGACGTGGTGACGATGACTACCACGGTAGCGGAGCGCCACCAGGGCGACGCGCTGATTCAGCAAGAGGACGAAGCGGCCTACGTGGGCGATAACCAGTATGCCGGCGTGTCGCAGGTGAAGGCGCTGCCGATCCGCGCCGGCGCGGTGGCGACCTACCGCGTGAAAGTGGAGAACGACGGCAACGTGGAAGAGACCTTCGCGCTCTTCGGCGACACCGCCGCCGAGGGCTGGATGGTGACCTACACCGATGAGGCGACCGGCACGCCCATCACCACGGCGCTGACCGGCGCGGGATTGAGCGTGACGCTGGCGAAGGGCATGTCCGCGACGTATCTCATCACGGTCTCCGCTGATCCGGAACTGGGCAGCGGCGCGCTGAACGTGACGCGCCTCACCGTGAAGATCGGCAATGTCACCCATGACGTGGTGACGGCGCAGACGCAGTTAACGGGCGCAACCGGCCGGGTGAGCGTGGACAGCCTGGGCGCGCAGGGGAACAACGAATCGCCCAGCCTCAACAGCCCGGCGGCCATCAGCGCCGACGGCCGCTACGTGGTCTTCTCCTCGGATGCCTCGAACCTGGTGGTCGCGGACACGAACAGCAGGGCGGATGTTTTCATACACGACCGGGTGCTGGGCACCACCACGCGGGTGAGCGTGAGCTCAGGCGGCGCGCAGGCGAACGGCGCGAGTGACATGCCGGCAATCAGTCCGGATGGCCGTTACGTGGCCTTCCGCTCGGCGGCGACGAACCTGGTAGCCGGCGATACGAACAGTAAGAAGGATGTCTTCCTCCATGACCGGGAGACGGGGACGACGATCCGGGTGAGCGTGAAAGGCGCGGCTACCCAGGCTACCGGCGACTCCGGCGCCTATGGCATCGGGGTGAGCACCGGCGGGCAGTACGTGGTCTTCGAGTCGGAAGCCGCGAACCTGGTGACGGGCGACACGAACTACGTGGCGGATATCTTCCTGCGCGACGTGGCGAACGGGCAGACGCTGCTCATTTCCGCCGGCCTGAACGGCGCGGCGGCGAATAACCGCAGTCAGAACCCGGCGATGAGCGCGGATGGCCGCTATATCGTCTACGGCTCGTATGCCGGCAACCTGGTGACGGGCGACACGAACAACCTGTGTGACGTGTTCCTGTACGATCGCGCGCTGGGCACGACCACGCGAGTGAGCAAGCTGGGCGCGACGCAGGGCAACGGCAACAGCGACGATCCGGCGATTAGCGGCGACGGCGCCTTCATCGCCTACATCACCATGGCGACGAATCTGGCCAGCGGCGACACGAACGGCACCTGGGATGTGATGCGGGTGAGCCGGCTGACCGGCATCACCACCCGCGTGAGCGCGGGTGGCAACGGCGCCAGCACCGGGCCGGCGCTGAATGGCGACGGGCGCTTCGTGGCCTATCGCTCCTACGCGACGAACCTGGTCAGCGGCGATACCAATGGCAAGTGCGACGCCTATGTGTATGACGCCAACGGGGCGCGCAACTACCGCGCCAGCCTCACCGGCAACGGCATGCAGGGGAACGCGGATTCGGCACAGTACGGCGTGGCCCTGGATAGCCAGGGGTACATTATCGCCTTCGACTCGCTGGCGACGAATCTGGTGCCCGGCGACACGAACAGCCGCCGTGACGTCTTCACCCGCGAATGGCCGGCTTTCCAGCCGGACCTGCTGGTACGCAAAGCCGGTGACGCGTCCTGGCTGGGCGGGAATATCTTTTACACTGACGCGGCGCAGACATCGAGCGCCGAGACTCCGCCGACACTGCCGATAACATACGAAATCGCGGTGGCCAATACGGGCTTTCTCACCGATACCTACCAGCTCACGATGACCAGTGCCATCCAGGCCGGCTGGGCGATTGAAATCACCGATTCCACCGGCCAGCCGGTGGATGCCCTGGAAGTGGAGAACGGGTCCATCACCCTCGCGGTGGAGGGTGGTAACTCGATGGTCTATCGCGTGCGGGTGACGCCGGGAACCACCGTGCCGTTCTACACGCAGCAGAAGCTGATGTTTACACTGGCCTCGGCGGCATTCCCGGATCGCGGTGACACGGCAAGCGTGGTAACCACCCGGGTGCCGACCACCGCCACGCTGACGCTCTCCCCGCAGACGCGCGTGCTGATCAATACACCGGTACACATTGCGGCCACGCCAGTCGGGTCACCGAATGTCGAATATAGCTTCCGCGTCACGAGGTCGAATGGGGTTGGCGGGTATGTCACCACGGTGATTCAGGACTTCTCGACCTTGTCAACCTGTAGCTGGATCGCGGATGCCACCGGCTATGCCACGGTGAATGTCTACGTGCGTGAGGTAGGGCAGTCACGCACCGGCAAGGCGTCTGCCAGTATTCTGGTTGTACCCCCGGTTACCGATGTGACGCTGACTGCCAACCGCCCCTTCCCCCAGCCAGCCGGGACCCCCATCACCTTTACGGCGACGGCGGTGGGGGGCACTACCCCTATCTACCAATACGAACTCTCCCGGTACGATCCCGTCACTCGAACCTGGCGCGCATTCTACCAGGTGCGGGCGTTCAATATCTCGCGCACCTTCACGCTGACCCCCACACTGCCGGGCGATCTCCGATTGCGGGTGAACGTGCGCGAAAGCGGCCAGCCGGGCATCCTGGCGACCAAAGACCTGGACTTCACCATCGTGCCCGCCCTCAGTGCCGTGGACGTACAGGCCAGTCCGTATCCCGGAACGGTCGGCGTGCCGGTTACCGTGACCGCCAATCCCACCGGGGGCATGACACCGGAGTATCGCTTCTTCTGCTACGTGATGGACTGGGAAGGCAATATCGTGGAGCAGGAGTTGCGCGGGTATGAAGCCAGCAATACTACCAGCTTCATCCCCACCACCGACCATGTAGGTACCGTGACGCTCACCGTGCTGGCGCGCGAGCAGGGCTCCACGGCGGCGTATGCGGTGAAGGGGTCCATCTCCTACCGCATTTACAGTGCCACGGACACGCAGCCCGACGTGTTGCTGGCGGCTAATCACGCATCGCCGCAGCCTGCCGGCACTTCCTGGACCTTTACAGCGACGGCCGTACACATACAGAACCCGATCTATCAGTACGAGCTCTCCCGCTACCAGCCTGATACCGGCACCTGGCGCGCGTTCTACCAGGTGCGGGCGTTCAATACCTCGCCTACCTTCACGCTGACCCCTGTCATTCCGGGTGATCTGCGCATGCGGGTGAACGTGCGTGAGAGCGGCAGGCCGGATGTGCTGGCGACGGCAGATATGGACTTCACTGTCCTTCCGGCCACGCCATGAGTATTACGGCAGATCACTGACCGACGGGCGGCTCCGGCATCCGGGGCCGCTCGTCGCGCTTGTGACCAAAGGTACAATCTGGTATACTTACCCTTGGATTCTCACCCTCGGCCCGACGTTCCGGTCCGGGGTATTCTATTGGGTGAAGGAGAAGAGCTGTGGAGATCATTCACGTGAGCGGGCGCGAGATTCTCGATTCGCGCGGCAATCCCACGGTGGAAGTGGACGTGGTGCTGGAAGACGGCACGCTGGGCCGCGCCGCCGTGCCGTCCGGCGCCTCGACGGGCGCGCATGAAGCGGTGGAACTGCGCGACGGCGATACCGAGCGCTACCTGGGCAAGGGCGTGCTGCAAGCGGTGGCGAATGTCAACGAGGTGCTTGCAGAAGAGCTCATCGGGATGGATGCTACCGAGCAGGTGGAAATTGACGAGTTCATGATCCAGCTCGACGGCACCCCGAACAAGGCCAAGCTGGGCGCGAACGCCATCCTCGGTGCCTCCATGGCGGTGGCGAAGGCCGCCGCGGAAGCGCTGGGCGTTCCCCTGTACCGCTATCTGGGCGGCGTCTCCGCCCGCGAGCTGCCCGTGCCGATGATGAACATCCTCAACGGTGGCAAGCACGCGGACAACAGCGTAGACCTGCAGGAATTCATGATCATGCCGGTGGGCGCCGAGAGCTTCGCCGACTGCCTGCGCTGGGGCGCGGAAATCTTCCACGTGCTGAAGAAAGTGCTGAAAAGCCGCGGCTACGGCACCGCCGTGGGCGACGAGGGCGGCTACGCCCCGAACCTGAAGAGCAACGAAGAGGCGCTGGAAGTCATCATGGAAGCGATCGCCCAGGCCGGCTTCACCCCCGGCCGCGACATCAAGATCGCCATGGACCCCGCCACTACCGAGCTGTACGACGAAGCGAAGAAGAAGGGCGAAGAGGGCAAGTACTTCTTCTGGAAGTCCAACATGATGAAAACCTCCGCCGAGATGGTGGAGTTCTGGACCGCCCTCTGCGACAAGTACCCGATCATCTCCATTGAAGACGGCATGGCTGAGGACGACTGGGAGGGCTGGAAGCTGCTCACCGGCGCGCTGGGCAAGCGCGTGCAGCTCGTTGGCGACGACCTCTTCGTCACCAATGTTGAACGCCTGAGCCGCGGTATCGCCATGGGAGTGGGCAACAGCATCCTCATCAAGGTGAACCAGATCGGCACCCTCACCGAGACGCTGGCCGCCATCGAAATGGCGAAGCGCGCGGGCTACACCGCCATCGTGTCGCACCGCTCCGGCGAGACGGAAGACGTCACCATCGCCGACCTGGTAGTGGCCACCAACGCCGGCCAGATCAAGACCGGCGCCCCCAGCCGCACCGACCGCGTGGCGAAGTACAACCAGCTCCTCCGCATTGAGGAAGAGCTGGGCGATACCGCCATCTACCCGGGCATGGAGGCGTTCTACAACCTGCGTTAAGCCGGATGTGGATGATCAACGCACACGGGCGGGGCTTCGGCCTCGCCCGTTTTTTATGGCCGCCCATACCGGACTGCCAGGCTGTTACCCGGCACTCCGCCTGGCGCTGACGCTTACTGATATGTCACTATCCATGCTCAGTATGGAATAACCGGATAACGCCACGCACCCGTGGCGCAATTCGCGAAAAGGACCCGGATTCCATGGCTACCCCCTGCCCCCACTGTGGCTCGGAGATGCGGGACGACGCGGCGATGTGCGATCGCTGCGCGGAGGTATTCGCCTCGCTCACCCCGCCGCCGCCCGTACAACCGTCGTCGCCGCGCGCGCCTGAAGCCCCGCCGCCAGCACCGGATGCGGAGCCCGCGCCCATCCCACTCAACGAAACCCATCGCATGGCGAATACCGCCCTCGTCGTCACCCTCTTCGGCCTGTGCGTGCCATTCGCCGCGCTGGCGGGCCTGGGGATGGGGATTGTCAGTCTCGGGCAGATGCGCCGCGCGCCGTATGCTTATCGCAACCGTGCATCCGCCATCCTCGCGGTCGTGCTGGCCGCGGTCTTCACCTTCGTCCACGTCGCGGCGGGGGTGGCCGCGCTGTATGCCTGGAAGCATGTCGCCTACCTGAAAGCGCATCGCCAACTCTTCCTCGGCGTCAATCAGTTCATCGCCTTCGCCGGCGTGCCGCCCGAGCGCCTGGAAGACCTGGCGCTGCCCGCCGACAGCGAGCTGGACTACCTGCCCGACGGCGGCGTATATATCGGACCGTTCCTGCGCGGCTCGGACGGCATTGGGGGCGGCCCGATTCCGCGCAACCCCTACGCGCGCGGCGACACCGTCGAAGACCACTGGGATTACGACCCTGATACCGCGGAACTGCGCAGCGCCGTGCCGCTGCCCGGTCATCTGCCGGAATCATCCGAAATGGAACCCGCGCGGCCGAATTGGCACGAGGAATAGGGCATTCGTCAAGGCCGCGAGGCATCGGCGAACAACTCTTAACAACCGTTACATCGCTCGTGATAGAAAAAGAATAGAGAAGAAGGAGTTTCTCGTCGTCCGGCGAAGGAAGAGAAGCAACCGTTTTCATCGGCGTCCCATCACACACCTGCTACAGTCGAAAAGGACACGCCATGAACACCTTGCAGCGTGGATATGTCTTCCTTGCCGCGTGCGCGGTCTTCCAACTGCTGGGCCGCGGCATCGCCGTGGCCGCCGCGGGAGATCCGGACATCGCGCCGCTGGCATTGTCGGTGCTGGCTATCTCGTACGCGGCGGGCGCGGTGGGCCTGTATCGCGTGCTTGTCGCGCTCTTCACGCGCTGGACGCGTCCGCCCGCTTCCTTCATCCTTGATCGCCCGACGCCATCGCTGCTGCGCTATCGCCGCGATGGGCGCACGATGATCATCCCGCTCGCCCTCGACGGCCGCGTGCCGCGCCTCTTCGAAACGGCTATCGGGCGGTGGGAACCCCCGCACGATCAACACCCCGTCAGCGATGACGACCGCGCCGCCATCCTGCACGACATCATCCTTCACCTGGCGGAACGGGAAGAGGAGATCGAGATCGTGCGCGCGCCGCTGCTCACGCGCGCGGCGTAACGGACCCCGTACCAGCTTGACATTCTCCTCCAATCCGCTATAATGAAGCGCGTTGAGCGGGAGTAGCTCAGTTGGTAGAGCGTCAGCTTCCCAAGCTGAATGTCGCGGGTTCGAATCCCGTCTCCCGCTCCATTGTGCCCTCCGAGGCGACGTGGCCGAACGGTTAGGCAGAGGTCTGCAAAACCTCGTAACCCGGTTCAACTCCGGGCGTCGCCTCCAGGTTTTCTTCTTTTTCCGTTCCCGTTGACAGCCGACCCTTTTTTTCGCATACTGTCTCCACTTCCGATAGCTTTACTCTGGAGGGGAGCGATGCGTTTCGTGTTGATGCTGGCGGCCGCGTGTCTGGCGGCGCAGGTACTGGCGGCGGGATGGCGCATGGACGGCACCGGCCTTTTCCCGGCGGCGACACCGCCGGCGGCATGGGGCGCGGCGGAGAACGTGGCGTGGGCGGCGGAGATGCCGAACTGGAGCAACGCCACACCGGTGCTGGTGGGCGACCGCCTCTTCACGCAGGCGGAGCCGGCCACGCTCCTCTGTCTGGACCTTTCCGGCAAGATCCTCTGGCAGCGCTCACACGCGTATGAAGACTTGCTCACCACCGAGGAGAAGGCGGCGCTGGACGCTGAACGTGTGAAGATGGCGCCGCTGGACCAGAAGGAAAGTGAGCTGTGGCGGGCGATGAATGGCCTGCAGCGCGACCAGCGGCAAGCGGAAAAGGAGCTGAAGGACAAGCCCGGCGACGCCGACCTGACGGCGAAGGTCGAGAAGTGCAAGGCGGACATCGAAGCGCTGAAACCGCAGCTCAACGCGGTGCGCGAGCAGAAGAAACTGCTGCCGCTGGCCGAGCAGTACCGCCTGCCGCCGACGCACGGCGCTAATGGTTACTCGTCCAACACCCCGGTGAGCGACGGCACGCACGTCTGGGCAGCTTTCGGCACCGGCGTGGTGGCGTGCTACGCGCTGGACGGCACGCCGGTGTGGGCGCGTCTGGTGGAGAAACCGAACCACGGTTGGGGACATAGCTGCTCGCCGGTGCTGGTGGGCGACACGCTGATTATGCAGTACCTGCGCACCTTCGGGTTGGACGCGAAGACGGGCGCCGAGCGCTGGCAGACTCGCATCGGGCATGCCTGGGGCACCCCGCAGCCGACGCGCGTCGGCAACCTGGACGTGGTGGTCACCGATTCGGGCGATATCCTCAACGCCGCCGACGGCAAGCCGCTGGGTTCCACGAAGATGCGGCTGGAATACGGCTCCTACCTGGTGCTGGGCGATACGATCTACGGCGCGACCAAGCCGAACGCCGCCGCATTTAAAATGAGGCAGGACGAGGCGGGCGCGCTGCAGGTGACAACACTGTGGCAAACGCCGCTGCTGGCCAAGCCGCCCAACGACGACCGCTACTACGCCGCGCCGCTGGTGTATCAGGGGCTCATGTATGTGGTGAATCAGCAGAGCAGCCTGGCGGTTTTCGATACCGCCACCGGCGAGAAGCGATATGAGGAATCGCTGAAGCTCGGTGGCACCACCTATGTCGCGCCGACGCTCATCGGCAAGGGCATCGTCACCGGCAGTGACAGCGGCAAAGCGGTGGTCTTCGCCCCCGGCGCCACCTACCAGGAAACCTCCCGGCATGCGCTGGAGCCGTTCCGGGGCTGTCCGGTGGCGGTGGGCAACCGGCTGTATATCCGCACCTGCAACGGCGGCAAGTCGAAGCTGTATTGCTTCGCGGAAGCTGGAAAGTAGGCAGGAACCCGCCGTGTTTCCGGCGAATACGACACCAGGACGCCCGTTCAGCCTGCGCTTGAGGTGCGTATGTCGTTCCGCCTGGGCCTGCCGCTGCTCGTGGTGGGCGGGATTCTTCTGCTGTGCGTGATTTTCTGGCCGCGAACTGACGCGGTGAGTCCGTTCGACCGCGCGCGGGGCACGGCGCCCATTCGCCTGACCCAGAAGTACTACTTCAACACCCAGGGGCTGGACGCCAGCGGGCAGGCGTTCAACGCCATGCTGCACGCCTTCGCGCGAGAGCGTCCCGACGTCGTCATTCTCCCCTCCACCATGTTTCGGCTGCCGCGCGCGGTGTGGAACGGGCAGGACATGCTGGCTTTCGCCGGCAAGAACGCGGCGGATATCCAGGGCATCGTCTTCCACCAGATGGTCTACTTCCGCGAACAGGGCCTGCTGGTGCGGCTGAACAAATGGATCGGTGAAGACACCAACGGCGACGGCCACCTTTCCGACGACGAAGTCATCTGGAAACCTTTCCTGGAATACCCCGAAGCGATGCGCCGCATCGCCATGGACGGGCCGAATATCTACGCGCTGCCGACGAAGATCTTTTCCGGTGGGTTGGTCTACCGCAAGGACCTGTATGCGGAGGCGGGGCTGGACCCGCGCCACGGGCCGCGCTCGTGGGACGAGTTGTGGCGCACCAGCCAGATGCTCACCGATCCGGAGAAAGTGGTGCCGGGGTCGCTGGAGAAGGGGCAATACGGGCTGCCCGCCAATATCGGCACCGGCGACTTCTACCACCTGCTCTACTCCAGCGGCGGCGACCTAGCGCGCGGCGAGGCGCGCCTCGCCGGCCAGCCCATCACCGCGCCGCCGCTCTACACCTTCTCCTTCGATGCCGACCCCTACGTGGACCCGGCGTCCGGCAAACGGTACAAACCCGGCGAAGTGACCTTCGCGTATAAAGCCGCCTTCAACTCCGACACCGGCAAGGCGGCGATGCGCTTCCTGCGCAAGCTGCGCTTCGCGCCGTGGACGCGTTGCCCGCACTGCGCCGCCGAGGGACGCAACGCGCCGATTGACCTGGCGCCGGCGCAGGTGAAAGCGCGCAACGGCGCCTGTCCGCGGCACGGCGCCTTCCCGCTGGCGGCCAGCGGTCCGAACCAGCTCATCAAAGGCGTGATGCTGCCGCTGGGCAGCGCGGAAAGCTCCATTGACGTCTACAAGCAGTTGAAGCTGGGCAAGCTGGCGATGATTTCCTCCTATGTGGACGAGCGCATGAATGTGCTCTCGCCGCGCGTCATCGGCTTTTGCATGCTGCCGCCGCCGAAGGAAGGGCAGGTGAGCTACGCCGCCGGCATCCCGATGTTCTACGGCATCTGCGCCGATGTCACCGACCCGAAAGAGCAGCAGGCGGCGTGGGAATACCTGGCCTTCAAAATGGGCCCGAAGGCGAAGGCTATCGAGGCGCGCGTGTGGGCGGAGAACGGCTACGCGGCCTTCGTGCAGCCGGACTGGCTGAAGCTGGCGGGACTGGACGAGTACCTGCGCGACGTGCCGGAGGACTGGACCACCGCCTATGCAGCGTATAAAACGCGCACCCGCGTCATTCCCTACGCCAAGGGTTGGCTGCCGCTGGAGCAGGAGCTGGTGACGCTCATCACGCTGTGCATGTCGCAGGAGACGCTCGAGTGGGAGCCGCGCATGGATGAACTGGCGGCGATGGGCAACACGAAATATTTCCAGGGGCTCACGGCGGCGGAGAAGGCGCGCTACCGCTGGACCGTCCTCCTCGTCTGCGGCTTCGTGCTGCTGGCCGTGCTGGGGGCGGTGGTCTTCCTGCTGCGCGAGCGCGCGAGGGAAGCGATTGAGGCGGCGCAGCGCTCGCTGGGCAAAATCCGGGTTACCCGCCTGCGCCACGCCATGGCCTGGCTGCTGCTGCTGCCGGCGCTGGCCAGCATCGCGCTGTGGTCGTACTACCCGCTGGTGCGCGGTTCGCTGCTGGCGTTTCAGGACTACCGCATGCGCGGGGCCATCAACTGGGTGGGGTTGGACAATTTTATTGAAGGGCTCATCACCGGGCACTTCCTACAGTCGCTGGGGGTGACGGTGGCATACGTCGTCCTGCTGATGACGCTGGGCTTCCTCACGCCCATCATCGTCGCCCTGCTACTCTCCGAGGCGCCGTGGGCGCGCTACTTTTTCCGCACGGTCTTCTATCTGCCGGCGGTGACCACCGGGCTGGTCATCACCCTGCTCTGGATGCAGTTTTACCTGCCTACCGACAACGGCTTCCTCAACGTGCTGCTGCGCCCGGTCATTGACTGGCTCAACGGCGCCTGGCAGACCATCACCCACCAGCCGGATGCCGTGCTCATCAACTACCCGGTGCAGTGGCTGCTCAATAAGAAGACGGCGCTCTTCTCGGTGGTGCTGCCCTCGGTGTGGGCGGGCGCCGGGCCGGGCTCGATCCTCTACCTGGCGGCGCTGAAGACGATTCCCGAGGAGATTT
>JAKIYB010000370.1 GCA_022708765.1 Armatimonadota bacterium
GGACGCGACCTTTCCCGCACGGCATCCTTCGGAGTGGGAACGCGCAACTACAACAGCATCGCCGGCGAAGCCTCCTGGGTGGATACCCCGGGCGGGCCGCGGCGGTACGCGACGCTGGAAGACGTGGCCACCGCCGCGCGGCTCGGTGATGCGCTGGACGAGATCACCCTGGTCGGGGCGATGGCCGACCCGCATGAGGTACCGCCCGCCTGGCGCACGCCGCAGATGATGGCGGTCATGCTCGCCACCAAGCCGATCCATTTCTGGTTCCACGACCGGGCATCCACGCGCTGGCTCATCGAGATGATGATCGCCCTGCGCGGCGACGAGGCGCGAGCTAAGGCCTTTCCCGTCTGCTACCCCTTCCTGGAGCCCATCAGCCCGCTGCGCTTTCCCTTCAACGGTATTGATCTGCTTTTCGAGACGGCGCGGCTCAACCTGCCGGTGCCCATCGGACCGATGGCGCAAATGGGACTCTCCGCGCCCGCGACCCTCGCCGGCACCATGGCGCAGGAGAACGCCGAGATCCTCGCCGGCATCTGTATTACCCAGCTCATCCAGTCCGGCATGCCGGTCTGCTACGGCGGCATTTGCCACGCCTTCGACATGGGCACCACCCAGATGATTTTCAGCGGGCCGGAGCAGGGGTTTTTCGGTGTGGCGATGACCCAGCTTGGCAAATTCTACGGCTTGCCGGTTTACATCAATGTCGGACTGACCGATGCCAAACGCCCGGATGCCCAGGCCGGCCTGGAGTCGGGCATCACCCTCATGCTCGGCGCGGCGGCCGGCGCCGATATTTTTGGGCACATGGGCATCGCCGGCGTGGACCAGGCAACCTCCCTCGATATGCTGGTGATGCAGTGCGAAGTGATCTCCTACGTGGAAAGCGTCATGCGTGAGTTTACGGTAAGTGACGAGACGCTTGGTTTGCCCGTCGTTGAGGAAGTGGGACCTGGCGGCAACTTCATCAACCACGACCATACCGCCGCGCATTTTCGTGGCGAGCTCTGGTTCCCCACGCTCCTCGACCGCCATTACTACGACCAATGGCGCAACACCGGCGCTCGCGACCTGGAAGCCCGCTGCGTTGCCCGCAAAGCACAACTACTCCACGCCCACCGGCCGGAACCGATGGACCCCGGACTGGCAACGACGCTGAACGAGCTGGCGCAAGCGGCGAAATCAAGCATTACCACCGTGTGACGGTATGCACGCCGGCTGTAAAGCTGCGGTAACCGGGCTCGCCTGGCCCGCGTGCGAGCACATCACTGTGGCCGCCTCCTCGCGTCACGCCGTGCGTATGCCGCCCGCTTCAACAGGCCATTCGGGCTTTCGAATTGGGGGAACCAGGCGTCGGTCGGCGAGGGAAGGTCGGGGAAGACGCCGGTTTTCTTCGCGTCTTTCAGTGCGTTGTTCAACCACTCGAGGCTTGAGCGCAGGTCGTCGGCCACCTCCAGGTGATAGCCGACCATCTCCGCCAGACCGCTCTCATGGGCGCGCAGCAGCCAGAGCGGGACGAGCAGGTCGGCGATATCCTCGCTGGTTTTGATGAGCTTCCGCATGGGCGCGCGCACGTCGCGAAGCAGCATCTCCAGGCCGGCAATGTCGCCGCTGGCTTTCACGGCGGCATATCGCTGGTGGAAGGTAATCGCGAGGGTGGCTTTGTCGGCGAAAGCGTTCTCCTGGATGGCGGCAAAGATCAACTCGTTGAGCACGCCATCGGCGCGAACGGCGGACTTGATCCCGGTGAGCAGCGACAGCGCGCGGGCGGCATGTGCGCGGATGGTGTCAACGATCTCGGGGGTGAGCTTCTCGCGATAATCCTTGCCGGAAAGGAACGGCTGGTGGAAGGCAGGGAAATCCCAGACCAGCAGGTCAGGCACAGGATCGGCGATCTGCTCCAGACTGTGCATGGCCTCCATCACCACTTCGCCGCCACTTCCGAAGAAAAGGCGGCCGAAAGCATGGTCGAAATTCTCGGTGCGGCCTGGCCCCCAGCTCTCCGCGGCGCCAAAGGCATAGCCATAGTAAGCCAGTCCCTGCAGGTTGGAGTGGCCGGCATCGCCCCAGTCGGTGTTGAGAAGCCCGAGGGCGCCGTAACGCGCGCCGTAGTCGGCTAACGCGCGGATATTGTCGCGGGCAACACGCTGGCGTGGAAAGAAGGAGACAAAGCCATGCACGCTGGGACAGACATAGAAGTTCTTGCCGGCATCAGCGAATTTGCGTACGTGCTCTTCGCTTGGCTTGTCACTGTAATCCCATTGCAGCACAATCGCATCGTCGGGGATATGCGGAATCAGCTCCGGGTCGTGGAGAATAATGTCGCCCCAGAACATCATGCGACGGCCATGCTTCGCCGCCAGTTCACGCACGCGCAGCATATGGTCAAGGTACACGCGCCCCAGGCCCTGCTCCGCTACCTTCCGCGCGCTCTTCCCCTTGCCCAGGTCCCAGGTTTCATCGGAATCTACATTCAGCAAACGAGAGCGGAAGTTGGGGAGGAACTCGGCGTATAGCTCATCAAGTAACTGATATGTGCCGGGCTCGGTAGGTGAGAGCGTCCATTTCAACTCGCTCTCTGCCAGGTGGCGGTACTGCCGCAATTGCAGCAGGTGCCCCTGATGGCCGAAGGACTGCAGGTTGGGCACGAAGTCAATGTGGCGAAGGGCACAGGCGGCATCAATGGCGAGGATATCGTTGGCGGTGAGTGGATCATATCCCTCGCTGATCTTTGGGTGCGATGGCCAACGGAAGCTATGCTCGATGTAGAGTTGGAACTGGTTGATCTTCCAGGACGCCAGCCGCTCCACCACCTCCAGCACCGTCTCCACGGTGGGCACTTTTCCGCGTGAAACATCCAACATCACCCCGCGCACCGGGAAGACGGGGTAATCCACGATGGTCAGCGACGGCAGATGCTGTCCTGCCTGATCGAGCAATTGGATGCCAGTTTGCACGGCGTAGAACAGACCCGGGGCGTCCGCCCCGATGAGGAAGATGTTCTCCGGCGTCACGTGCAGCAAGTATCCCTGCGGTTTCAACAAGGAGAGATCCATCCCTGCCGGCAGCCAGTCAATATCGCGGTCGGCGCGCATGAGGATGATGGCCGGACCGGGATAATCGGGATGGAAGCGCTTCTCGAGCAGCAGGTCGAGACGCGCAAAGACACTGACGGCCGCCTGGAACTGTCGCGCGGCGAACAGGTCCTCATCGCCCGCCGCGGCGGGCAGCACAATGGCTACGCGCTTGCCAAGGAGAAACTCACCGTCGCCGCCGCGTATCTCTACCGGCTGGGGGATAAAATGCCAGAATGCCATGCCGCGACCTCCCGAGATACTGAATCTGTCATGAGCTTGTTCTGCCGCCGAGGGAGAATTCCTGCCGCTCAGTTTGCTTGGCGGTTATGGCGAATAGGTGATGCCCAGCGTCAGCGGCGTAGCGGTCAGACTCCACATAATGCAAGAAATACTCGGCGAACTGCGTGAATCAACCTTTCGCGGACGTCTCCGGGATGATAGCCGTAATGCATGGAGTGGAATCCATATTGCTGTTCGTACCGTGGTGCCGGGAGTTTCATCACGTTTTACACATTTCACGCGCCTGCCGGCCATCGTGACAGGAACCGGTCATCACGCTGGAGAAATGAGTGATAACCTGCGCCGCAGAGGTGGTTGTGCTCGTGAGCGTCATGCTCCCTATACTCTCCATGACATCGGGGAATCGCTGTCAGCAGGATCCGATCCGCATCACCGTAATAGCAAAAGAGCTGCATGCGGTTGACTCGCGGCTCTTCGGGCAATTTCTGGAGCGGCCGAGTTGGGGGGAGACGGGGCCGGAGATTGCCGCTGGCGACGATGGCGCGCTGCCGGAGGAGATCGTCGAAGCCCTGCGCGCCATGCGTATTCCCATCGTGCGCTTTCCCGGCGGGACGGACAGTGATTACATTGACTGGACCGATATGATCTCCCATGCCCCCGGACGCGCGCCGGAGCGGCCGCGCACGACGGGACATACGGGACGCGCGGTGACCAACCGCTTCGGCTACGACGAGTATCTTTGTCTCGCCACCGCGTTGGGGTGGGAAAGCATCCTGGTCGTTAATCTGCTGGATGGGCTGGCGCGACGGAAATCGCTGGCGGAAGCAGCGCGACACGCGGCGGGTCTGGTGGCTTACGTGAACGCTCAGCAAGGAGCCGCGCTGCCGGCCGGCGTGCCGGATTGGCCGGCCGTGCGCGCGCGCAACGGACACCCCGCCCCGTATGGCGTCAAAACGATTCAGCTTGGTAACGAGTGGTGGTGCGGTCGTTTTCCGCAGGACGTGCGGGCTGCCCTCGGCACCGACGATCCCGCGCAGCTTGCTTCCTGGTACCGCGAGTGCATCATCGCCTATGCGGATGCCATCCACGCGGTGGATCCCGATGTGGAACTGATCATTGATGGCGTGATGGGCTTCGGGGTTGAGCGACTGGTGTTGCCGGACCCGGAGGTGCGCGCGCGCGTCCGGTATGCGGCGTTCCATGCGTATGCGCCCGGTCCTATGGCGGAGGTTACGGGCAACGACACGACGACCGTGATGCTGCGGCCGTCCGACTGGTGGCTGGCCTGGGCGGCGACGCCGGGTGAGTATGACGCCGACGGGCGTTGCCTCGCCTTCAGCGAGCCGATGATCTATGCCCATGGCCTCGGCTACGACATCGCCGCCACCGAGTGGAACTGGAATGGCTGGCGTGGACATGGGGTTGACCTGGGACCGGGCGTCACCTGGCGGCAGGCGGCGGCGGTAGGCGTGGGTGGCTTCCTGAATGGTCTGTTGCGACAGGCAAATGCCATCCGCATCGCGAATCAATCCATGCTGGTCGGTCATGGCTGGGAGATCGCGGCGATCAAGCTCGATCAGACCGGGACGCTGCTGTATCGCAATGCCCAG
>JAKIYB010000371.1 GCA_022708765.1 Armatimonadota bacterium
AGCGTTACCCGCGAGGGTAAAAGTGAGGATGCCGACATTGCCAAGCCGCACCTGATATCCGTCCTTGCCATCATCCACCGGTTGCACGCTGGCGCGAAAATTCACCACGTTCCAGAGGTTGATCTTCACTCCCAGTTCTTGCATCTTCGCTTCCAGCAGCTTCTTGCGCTCATCGGAGTAGGGGTGGGTTTTGTACATCCCCATTTCCACGTGAGGACGGCGCATCTCCATCTGCCGGAAACCAAGGATGACCGAATAGAGGCCGTTCGGGTCGTACTTCTTCGTTTTCGCCAGATATTCCATCGCCTTCTCGTCAGCTTGAATTTCCATTTCTACCGTGTAGCCGTTAATGAGCGCCCGCTTCAGCAGTTCGCTGGCGGCGATGATCTGCCCGGTCGGCACTTCACCGTCCTTATTGGCGTAAATGGCCACGATGATGGTCGCCAACTGTGCCAGGCTGATACTGCCTTCTTTCGCTGCGAGTTGCTTGGCATGGCGGAGTGCGTTGTGCGCGATTTCGTGCGCTATGACGCCGGCAAGCTCATGATCGCTCTCCACGGCAGCCAGCAGACCTTTCGTCACATAGATAGTGCCGCCGGGAATGGCCATGGCATTCAATGCGTTAAGGTCGAGGATTTTCACGGTATAGACGACGCCGGCGCGCTCGGTATGGGGAGCAATATCGGCGGCGATGGTCGCCAGCCGCTTGAGCGCGGCGTCATCCTTCACCAGCTTGTAGTCTTTTTCAATCTGCTCGGCGGTGCGCCGGCCCAATTCGGCTTCCGCCGGCGTGGTGTCGTTGACGGGCGGTTTGGCGGCGTCATCCCCGGCGTAGAGCAGGGTGGGTACGCCGAATACAAGTAGCAATAGTAACAGAAGCCACGCGCGCATGAAGTCCTCTTCCTGGTTGTCGGGGCGCGTCTCGCCCCGTTCCTATTCTACCACGCCGGCCATGTGAGTAATCGCCGGCTATCCCCGATCCGCCGCCGGCGAAGGGGAGGGAGCCGGGCGCGGCGCGCCGGAGAGCGCGGTGGTGACGGCGGCGACAATGCCTTCGGCATCAAGGCCGAGGCGGCGCAGCAGCATGGCGCGCGCGCCATGCTCAACGAATCGGTCGGGAATGCCCAGGTGCGTGCATGGTATCGCGAGTCCCTGTTCCGACAGCGCCTGTGCCACCGCCGTGCCGAAGCCGCCGGCTACGACGTTCTCCTCGATAGTAACAAGGCGCGAAACGCGGCCAGCGACGCGGAGCAGCGTCTCCAGATCAAGCGGCTTGATAAAACGCGCATTGACGACGGCGGCGTCAATGCCCAGATCGGCAAGGAGCGCGGCGGAGGCGAGTGCCGGGCCGACCATCGTGCCGACCGCCAGCAACGCCACATCCTCGCCGTCTCGCAGCACGGCGGCGCGGCCGTGGGCGATGCTCTCCAGCTCGCCGGCGGCATCCAGACCGGCGCGCCCGCGGGGGTAACGAATGGCGCACGGGCCAGCCCCCCGCAGCGCGACCGCCAGCATGGCAACTAGTTCATCCGGCGTCGCCGGGGCCATCACCGCCATGCCGGGCATCATCCGCAAGTAGGACAGGTCGAAAACGCCGTGATGGGTGGGGCCGTCTTCACCGACGATGCCGGCGCGGTCAAGGGCGAAGACCACCGGATACCCCTGCAGGCAGACATCGTGCAGGATCTGATCATACGCGCGCTGCAGGAAGGTGGAGTAAATGGCCACGATGGGGCGCAGGCCTTCGCGCGCCATGCCGGCCGCCGCCGTCACCGCGTGTTCTTCGGCCATGCCCACATCGAAGAAGCGGTCGGGAAAGCGGTCGCGGAAGGGATTCAGGCCGGTGCCGTCGCACATCGCGGCGCTGATTGCCACCACGCGCGAGTCATCTTCCGCGTGCCGGCAGGCGGCGGCACCGAAGACTTCAGTGAAGGTGTCGCCAGCGCTGGTTTCCACCGGCTGCCCCGTTTCCAGATCGAAGACCGGCACGGCATGCAGGCGGCAGTGGTGATTCTCCGCCGGCGAGTAGCCTTTACCCTTGGCGGTCAAGACGTGCAGCAGCACGGGCCCGGACAGGTCGCGCACCTGCGGCAGGATATCCAGCAATGCGGGAAGATCGTGGCCATCTACCGGACCGATGTAGGTGAAGCCCAGGTTTTCGAAGAGCATGCCGCGGATGACCATCTGCTTGAGACCGGCTTTCACCTGTTCCAGCAGTGCGAGCAGACTCCGCCCTCCGGGCAGGCGCTGCAGCAAGGCTTTACAGCGTGTCTTCGCCCAGCGATAACGTTTGTCGCTGCGCATGCGGTTCAGATAGCCGGCCAGCGCGCCGACATTCGGCGAAATCGCCATGGCGTTGTCATTCAAGATCACCAGAAGATTCAGGTTGGAGTGTCCGGCGTCATTCAGCGCTTCCAGCGCCATGCCCGAGCTAAGCGCGCCGTCGCCGATGATGGCAATGACGTGGCCGGAAGCGCCGGCCTGTGCTCGCGCGCGCGCCATGCCCAGCGCCGCGGAGATGGAGGTGCCGCCATGACCGGCATCAAAGATATCGTGCGGACTTTCGGCGCGTTTGGCGAAACCGGCAAGGCCATCAAGCTGGCGGAGAGTGGGGAACGCGCCACGGCGACCAGTGAGCAGCTTATGCGTATAAATCTGGTGGCTGACATCCCAGATGAAGGCATCCTGGGGACTATCGAAAATGTAGTGCAACGCGAGCGTGAGTTCGACGACGCCAAGATTTGCGCCCAGGTGACCGCCGGTCTGCGCGAGAGTCTGCACCAGATACTGCCGAATCTCCTCCGCCAATTGCGGCAGTTGTGAGCGGGGGACCTGCTTTAGATCGGCAGGTGATTCAATTTGTTCCAACAGGGATGTCACGCGCGCCAGACCTTTCCTCAATAACATACCAGAGAAACGGATTTTGCGCTACCGAATGAGACGGGCGCGGACGACGCTTGATACGATCTCCAGTCATTCCGGCAGCAAATCTTCCAGGTCCTCGTCTTCATCCGCGTCATCGTCCCGGCGGTCATTGCGCGGCTGGGGTTTGGCCTCTTCGTCTTCTTCGTCCCGCCGACGGCGCAACCGCAGCACGATGAGGATAACCAGAATGAGCGCCAGCGGGGCGTAGACCACCGGCGAATTGAGCAGCAGCAGCCAGAACATGATGTCCGGTACGCTACGTGCCCACTCGCGCAGCCACTGCTCATGAGTCAGACCGGTGATGGCCGGCAGCGCCTGGTAGAAATGGTCATTCGTCTCGGACATGCGGGCGAAGATCCTGGTGACCGCCTCCGGGTGACGGTCTTCGAGCCAGGCGACCATAGAGCGGCTTTGCAGGTAGGCGGCATCACGGTAGCGTCCGGTATCGAAGGCATTTTCCAGTTCCGGAAGGGTGAGGATCCCCTCGCGGTGCATGAGCTTCGCGACATTGCGCAGTTCATCACGGCGTACCGGCTCGGAGAGCTGCCCGGCGATGCCTTCATTGACCCAGGTGGGCAGGCCAGTCAAGTCGCCGCGCAGGCGTTGTGAGATCAGGCTGTGGGTGAGCTCGTGGGCTAGAGTGTTGCGCACGCGCGTGGTGGTGTCGTTCGCGTCGAGACGGATGGTGCCGGACGGTGAGTAACTGACGCCCAACGTGAATGGTTCGCGAGTGGTTTCGCGCAGAAAAGTCGCGCGATCGGTGTAGGCGTATACGTCGAAGGTTTTTGGCCTGACGACGCCGATGACCGCACTGATGCGCGGCAGCTCTTCTTCCGCCATCGCGCCAATCTGGCGCGCCAGCGCTTCTTCGCCCACTTTGACATGGACGCGCACCCCGCCGAGGGCATGCATCTCCCACTCGGCGGCATGAGCAGTACCGACGGCAATCAGCAGGCCGGTGAGAAGCAGCAACCACCAAATCCGCATGTCTGTATTATACGCGAAATCGCGTGCCCATATGCGGACTACTCGGTAGTCAGGAAGGAATCGAGGCGCTTGCGCAGGTCGGCGCGCGCGCGCGCCAGTCGCGATTTAACCGTGCCCACCGGCACTGTCATCGTGAGGGCGATCTCTTCGACCGGCAGGCCTTCCAGGTGGTGCAGGATCATGACGGCGCGGTGATCGGGCGAAAGCGCGGCAAGGGCATGCGCCAGCGCGGTTTTCAGCGCCTCCGTCATGGCAAGCTGCTCACCATTTTCGGTAGGTGAGGGAAGTTCCCATTCCGTCAGGTCGTGTTCGCCCGGCGGGGGTGCGTCTAGGGAGTAGATCGTCGGACGCGCGCGTTTCAGGTGGTCGCGGCAGATATTCGTGACGATCATGCGAATCCAGCGACCGAAGAAGGCGGCGTCGCGCAGGCTGGATAACTGGCGATACGCGCGAATGAAGGTGTCCTGGGTGAGGTCGGCGGCATCCTCTGAATTGCCAACCATGCGCAAGGCGATACGGTAGACGATCCCCTGATATTGTTCGAAGAGCGCGTGAAAGGCATCCGCGTCTCCCCGGCAGGCGCGTGCGACCAGCGCGGCATCGCGTTCGCTGCCGCGCGGACGTTCCCGCTCTTCCGCTTGTGCATAATTAGCGATCATCTCGACGGACAAACCTGCTTCTCCTTCATTCTAACACATATTACCCAATAGACAGAAATACTAATATAATGGTGTCGCCAGCATGCGGCAATGGAAAATTGCCCTATCAACAGGCCAGACATGATATGATGAACGGAAGCGAAAGCCGTAGACGGGGGCTTTCGTGGGAGGAAGAACATGATGACGGTGAATTATCGCGTGGCGGGCATGACGTGCGCGGGGTGCGCCTCGAGCATTATGCGACGCCTGGGCTCGGTGAACGGAGTATATCACGTTCATGTAGACCATCAGGCGGGTACGGCCATTGTCACCTTTGATGAGACGATGGTCACCCCGGGTACGCTGGAAGC
>JAKIYB010000372.1:0-4601 GCA_022708765.1 Armatimonadota bacterium
AACGCCGGCATCGCCTCAGCCGACAACCTGAAGTTCGTGCTGGCGCTGGCGAACCTGAAACCCGGCGCGCCGGTCATCTTTGATGAATACCACCAGGGCTACGGCGCCAACATGTCGATGTGGCACCTGCTGCCAAAAGTCTCCAGGCTGGGCGTGTTGCAGTTAGCCGCCGGACTGCTGCTGCTTTTCATCACGCTGGCCTGGCGCTTCGGCCCGGCGCAACTCCCGGCGGAGGAGCGCTTCTCGCGCTCGCGAGCGGAATACCTCACCGCCATGGCCTCGCTGCTGGAGCGCGCCCGCGCCACTCACGTGGTGCGCGAGCGGCTGAGCGTGCACCTGCGGCGCGAGCTCGCACGCCGGCTGGGCGTGCCGCCGCACGCCGCACCCGACCGCTTCCTCGCCGCCAATGCCAGCCACGCGGTGGTGGATCAGGCGCAGCTCGAGCGTGTATTGCGCCAGCTAATCCATTTCGAAGGCCAGAAACGCCCCGACGCCGAAGCCCTGCTGCGCCTGTCGGGCGAAATTCAACGGATGCTGCATGTGAAGGTGGGGGGATAGCTGAAGGGGTGAAGAGGTGACAAAGGCCTGAAGGGCCGTGTGATGCTAGCCACGGGTGGAGCGCCAGCGGAACCCGTGGGACAGGCACGTGATAATGCATCAAGTCCTGAAAGGACGACACGCGACTCGACGGAGTCTCGCCCAATGCAGTGTAAATAAGCGTATTCCGTGTGGTGGACCAATCACATCACATCGCCATTTTTCGCTATCAATCTCCCCTCCCCACATAGGGGAGGGGTCTGGGGGAGAGGTTGCGCGTGATGGGCGAGAATCCCGATATTAATGGTACTGGGAGTCTCGCCCTCCAGGAGAGTACGATCAGCGTTTTTCGAATACGAGTTACGAGCACGATTGGGAATAGGAGCACATCATGACAGAGTCAATGCCGCGGATGAGCGGAGCAGTGGAGCAGGTGGCGGAGGCCGTGAAGGCTGAAGTGGGCAAGGCGGTGAAGGGGCAGGAGGCGATCATCGAGGGGATGCTCACCTGCCTGCTGGCGGACGGCCACGTGCTGCTGGAGGGGGTGCCGGGCACGGCGAAGACGCTGATGGCGCGCGCGCTGGCGCAGAGCCTCAGCCTCACCTTCCGCCGCGTGCAGTTCACACCCGACCTGATGCCCTCCGACATCATCGGCACCACGGTGTATGACATGAAGTCGGCGGAGTTCTTCGTGAAGCAGGGGCCGATCTTCACCGCCGTGCTGATGGCGGACGAGATCAACCGCACCCCGCCGAAGACGCAGGCCGCGCTGCTGCAGGCGATGGAGGAGAGACGGGTGAGCATTGACGGCGTGGATCACGCGCTGCCGGTGCCCTTCTTCGTCATCGCCACGCAGAACCCCATCGAATATGAGGGCACCTACCCGCTGCCGGAAGCGCAACTCGACCGCTTCATGATGAAGCTGCGCGTGGATTACCCCACGCCGGACGAAGAAATCGCCATGCTGCGCCTGCACCAGCAGGGCTTTGACCCGCATCAGCTCGTCGCCGCCGACATCAAGCCGGTGGTCTCGGCGGAACTGCTGCACACCGCCATGGCGGAAGTGAAGCGCATCACCGTCGAGGACGGCGTGTTAAAGTACCTGGTAGACGTGGTGCTCGCCACCCGCGCCGCGCACCCCGTCATCCTCGGCGGTAGCCCGCGCGCGGCGGTGGCGCTGCTGCGCTGCAGCCAGGCGTGGGCGGCAATGGACGGCCGCACCTTCATCACCCCGGATGACGTGAAGCTGCTCGCCCGCCCCATCCTCCGCCACCGCGTCATCCTGCGCCCGGAAGCGGAACTGGAAGGCCTCACCACCGACCAACTCATCGAAAGCGTGATGGCCAGCGTGCCGGTGCCGCGGTAATAGTACGCGGAATAAATGTATCAGGCGTATAATAGAGCCAGGGATGGAAGGCCTTAACCTTTCACAGGGGAGGAGTATCCATGCGAAGCTCTATACTCGCATTGCTGTGTCTGGCAATATGCTGCGCCGCCGCCGCCCAAACCCGCCCCGACGCCATGGAGGCAGGCGGGGTGATGCTGCTGCCGGTGAACATTCTGGCGGACCTGGCGGGAGCGGCGGTGGTCACCGAGCGTGGCAACGCTGGAGTGACGGTGCGCAAAGGCGCGCTGACGGTGACGTTGGTGCCGAACCGTCCGCAGGCGCTGGTAAATGACCGCGCGATCCTGCTGCCGGCGCCGGTGGTGATGCACAACGGCCGCCTCTACGCCCCAGCGGGCGAGGTGGGGCGCGCCATTGGCCTGCGCATCGGCTGGGACGCCCGCGCCCGCGCGCTCGCGGTGGCACCCGCCATCGGTAAAATCGAACGTTTTACGACTGGGTTGAAACTCTGCTGGATCGCCGGCGATTTTGACGGGGATCACAATGAAGAACTCGCCTACGCCGTCACCGGCGTCTACGGCACTCCCACCACGCGCCTGTGGATCGCGCGCGGCGTGACGCCCGCTTGGCAGCGCTTCGTGGCCGGTGCCGGCGCCCAGCGCCTGGTGGTGCGCGATGTCACTGGCGACGGCAAAGACGACCTGCTCGTCTTTGCCATGGTGATGAAAAACAACAAGCCCGTCCTCATGAAGTTCACCTACACTTGGCGCGCGAATGCGATGAAAGGCGTCAGCGCGGAAGCAGTGGTGGGAGGAGCATAAAATCCTCGCGCCCTCCCGGCGCTGGAACGAGCGAAATGGGCGCGAAAAGGCGAGGTCGGAATACGGCAGCCGCGTCCCGACTGACGCATGCCATTTTCATCCAGCATTGGTAGGGGTGCCATTCACTCCAGATGCGCATCGCACCATCCCGCATACTCGTCAGCCACGGCCGTGAAGTCATAATCAGCATTCAGACTCCAGAAGAGCATGCCTGCATACCCATTTATCGCGGCGATATCCATTTTATCCCTGATCATGGTCGGTTGGCACTCGCCGATCAGCACCGGCTTACTCACGCCAACTTGCGCGACGGGTGTCGCGAGGGGAAGCTGTCCCTCCATCGAGTCGTAATGGTGAAACTGGTAAAGGTCAAAACCGGCGCTGGTCCAGCGCGCGACATCATCACGGTTGCGGCAACCCAGTGTCACCCGCGCGGTCGGGCTTTCCGCGTGAATCATAGCCACGCAGGCGTTCACGAAGGTATTCACCTCCTCCGCGGATGCCGTAGTCACGTATTCTGGCTCGTTAATGATCTCCCAGGAATAGATCGTCGCACGCGTATGATAACGGCGAATCAGCGGTTTGAGGATGTCGAGGAGCGCCGTCCGCGCGGCGGCTGATGTGATGACATTGGGATGCTCACCAACCGCATTTGCCCCTTCCATCGCCACGCCATCCGCAAGTGTATAGTCAAACAGCACGGGAATAACGCGTACCCCCACGGCATCCGCGGTGTCCAGGAGCGCTTCAAAGTCATCGAGCGCGTGGGCGTCGAAACCGGTCGGCATGCCACCGGCATCGAAGAGTACCCCACTGCGAAGGTCGCAGAAAGTGAAGACGCGCACGAGGCGCACGCCGTGTTGTGCAAGGTAGCGTAAATCCTCGTTCAACGCCGTGGTGTTTCCGGAGAAACCTTCCGGAGCGCCACCCCAGGGATTCCGCCCAATATCCCAGCCATAATGAATCCAGGGCAGATTCGCCCCGCTCGATTGGGCCAGTGCCGGCGTGAGCCCGCTGGAAAACTGCTGATCAACCACTGTTCCGCGTTCAGACAGATACAGCATGCCATCCTGCTGAAACACCATGAAGTGATAGTAGACCGAAGCCCGGCTGCCATCACCGGCACGGCGGATAACATCCCCGGTACGCGCGTTATACAGGTAGACGCCGTCTCGGGCACCGCCATGATACATCACGGCCAGGAAACGGCTGTCTGGCGACCAGGCCACGCCTTTCATGTCATTCGAGGCGCCTACCGGTAATACCCTGAGCTGTCGTACCAGATGGTCGTCCGCTCGCGCGTAGAGACCAATATAGCCTTCGTCATAGGGGGCCATTAGCTTCACGTAGTAGAGACCGTTGGGCGTGAATGCTTTCGCCGCGGGATCAACAGATCCATTTGGCGAATAGAGCGCGTCGAGACGGTTGGCAAAAATCGGAGGGGTAATCCTGTTACTCCCGCCACACCCGACGAGGAACAGACCGATCAGCAGAACGAGGACACACGCACCGGCACGCATATTCATGGTATACCTCCCGTGAGAGCATTGTAATGACGCTATTGGTGTATACGCATGGGGCGGCGTTTGCTGCGAATGGAGTGAGAATTCTGGTGAAAAACTACCGTAAATTCATGGCAGACAACAGGAAGGATCAAGTTTCCTGGTATGGATCATTGCCACTGTCCTCCAGATGTACGAGAGCACGTGCTGGTAAGTATGGCTTGGGCAATGAAGCCCGTGGTTGCGTTATGGCGCCGGCTGTGTCAACCGCTCGACCTCCCGCTTCGCCACCTCGTTGCTCGGATCATCAGCGAGCAGCTTTTGCCAGAACGCCAGCGCGTCCGCCGTGCGGCCAACTCGGGCAAGGGTGTGGCCGTAGAGATGGCGGCGGGGACC
>JAKIYB010000372.1:4611-4913 GCA_022708765.1 Armatimonadota bacterium
GTGGGTGAGGGCGTCCGCGAGCCAGCGCAGCGCGATGTCGTCCTGCTTCACGCGGGTGTAGTACAGGCCCACTTCAAAATACGCGTCCGGATTGTTGGGGTTGGCGGCAATCATGCGGTCGTAGATCGCCAGCGCGCGGTCGTTGTCTTTCGACGACCACGCCAGCCAGGCGGCGCTGGCGAAGGACTGCACGTCGTGCGGATCGAGGACGACGATGCGCTCCAGCACGTCCACCGCTTTCATGAAGTCACCGGCGTGGTAATAGTTATCGGAAAGACTCTGGTTGATCTGGATGAGCGCTT
>JAKIYB010000373.1:0-4558 GCA_022708765.1 Armatimonadota bacterium
TGACATCCTCGTTCGCTTCGGCATAGAGGTACGGCGTCTGCAGCGCGGTACGCCCGGCGCCGGAAACGCCGGACTTGCTGTCAATGATGATGCCGCGCGGCTCGATGAGCCCCGCGCGCAGCAGTGGCGCCAGCGCCAGCAGCGCGGAGGTAGGATAACAGCCGGGATTCGCCACCAGTGACGCGCCGTGCAGCGACTCCCGGTAGAGCTCCGGCAAGCCGTAGACCGCTTGCGCGAGCCAGTCCGTCGCCTGGTGTTCCATGCCGTAATATTGCGCGTAGACGGCGGGATCTTTCAGCCGGAAGTCGGCGCTGAGGTCAATGACTTTTCCCCCGCGCGCCAGTACCTCCGGCGCCAGTTTCATCGCCGTGCCGTTCGGCGTGGCAAAGAAGACCACCTGCGGGTCACCGTGAAAGCGCGCGTCCGCCGCCGGTTGCAGCGTGAGATCCAGGCCGGCGAGGTGTGGATACACGGCGGTGAGCGGTTGTCCCGCCGAACTCTCCGAGGAGGCGGCGACGATTTCGACGGCGGGATGCGCGGTGAGCCAGCGCAGTAATTCGATGCCGCCATACCCGGTGGCGGCAATCACCGCCACGCGAATCGGGTGCGCGGGTGTGGTCATGGTCGTGTTCCTTGTTGATACTTTTGTTTGCATAGCCCCGCATTCGCGCGCCATGGCGGAAACGCAAATGCGGGCAGACCACGCGAACGTCATGGTCCAGAGCGCCAGATTACCGGCGCGCGCCGGCGTACTTACGCCAGTAAGACGGGTTCGCCAGTTCGTCGATCGCGACACGGCCGCGATTTGAGGAAGCGTGGATGAAACGACCGTCGCCCATGTAGAGACCGGTATGCCCGATGCCGCCGCTGCCGTAAAAATACAGACGGTCGCCAGGCTGCAGATCCACCACTTCGACGGCCGCGCCTACGCCGAACTGCTGAGCGGCGGTACGCGGCAGCTTCACGCCGTGCCGCGCGAAGACGGTCTGCACCAGCAGCGAGCAATCCACCGTTTTCGGCAACCGCCCGCCATACTGGTATGGCGTACCCAGATATTCCATCGCGGTATCTACGAATTTCGAGCGTCCGGCCAGCGACGCCGTAACCGGCGTCGCCGGTTTCGGGATCTGCATGCGCGTTTCCGTGAGCGCCAGCGTGCTGATGGGTACCCAGCCGGTCGAGCCGTCGGACATCAGCACCGCGTAGTAATTGCCGCTTTGCCCGGTCACCAGCAGGCGCGTACCCTGCGCCGCATTGCTAAACAGCGCCGGACCCGGAGCCGGACGACGCAGGATGTCCGTCTTCGCCACCTTCACGGTGGCGACCAGTCCGGTGACCATCTCGCCCTGGGGGGTTTTGGCGGCGGCGGGCTCCGCGGTGGTGGCAAGCTGCGGGGCCATCTGCGAGACTATCGGCACCATGATGACCTGGCCCGGCTTCAGGACGGTATCTACCGCCAACTGATTGAACCGCGCCAACTCGTCCACGGCAATACCGTAGTCCGCGGCGATCGTCGCCAGAGTTTGCGTCCCGCTGACCACATAGCCCTCGTAGTCCGGCGTTTCGGGGGCGGACACCCCCGCGCTCAACAGCACCAGCACTTCGATGACAACCAGCAGGCTGATAACCAGCACACGCGCGCGCACCATGCAACCTCCACGAGTCAGCGCACAAATAACGCTGTATTATACCCTAACTTCACCGGAAGGGCTAGTTCCCCCGCGGGAATACCTGCCGTTATCCCGCATCGCTACGCAGTGGCTGTGCATTCCACGTACCAAATATGAACACCCCGGACGGTTCGCCGGGGTGTTCAACGCCTGATCTGGTATCTCCGGCGATTAGCGCTTGGAGAACTGGAAGCCACGGCGCGCGCGCTTGCGGCCATACTTCTTCCGCTCTTTCACGCGTGGGTCACGGGTGAGCATGCCGTGGGCGCGCAGCACCTTGCGCAGCGCTTCGTCATACTGCACCAGCGCGCGCGCGAGCCCGTGCCGGATGGCGCCAGCCTGCCCGGCGTTACCGCCGCCCAGGCACTTCACGGTAATGTCAAAGCGCTCGGTAACGCCGGTGACGTCCAGCGGGGACATTGCCAGAATCTCCAGCGTCGGCCGGCTCAGGTACTCGTGTACCGTACGACCATTGACCGTCACCTTGCCGCTGCCGTCGCGCAGCCAGACTTTCGCGATTGCATTCTTTCTCCGGCCCGTGCCGTAATAGAACTCCGCCACGATCATGCCTCCTCATCGGCAGCGTTACTGCCGCACCGTCTCCGTAATGTCTTCGGGCTGCTGTCCCTGGTGGGGATGCGCGTCGCCGGCATACACCTTCAGCTTGCGGCCCATTTCGCGGCCCAGCGCGTTATGGGGAAGCATCCCCAAAATCGCGCGGCGCACGGTTTCCGCCGGATCTTTGGCCATCTCATAGCCAAAGGTCGCCTGCTTGAACCCGCCCGGATACCCGCTGTGCCGATATCGCACTTTTTTCAGCAGCTTCATGCCCGTCACGCGAATCTTCTCGGCGTTAATGATGACCACGTAATCGCCGGTATCCACGTTCGGGGTAAAAATCGGTTTGTGCTTGCCGCGCAAAATGGCGGCCACGCGCGAGGCCATGCGGCCCAGCACGAGGTCGGTGGCGTCCACCAGCACCCACCGGCGTTCGACCTCATTCGATTTCGCCAGGTAACTCTTCATCGGTTCTCACTCCACGCTGTCCCGCCTCCGGGACGTTTCCATTCCAGGCATACCCGACACGCATCAGGATCAGCCCGGTTGACGGCGCCGCCATGCCACTTGGGTGCCGGTTCCGCCCCTGGAGTAGATCGGCCAGCCAGCTTACCGGCCGGTCTCCCCACCCCACCTGTACGACATTGGCGACGAGCAGGCGCATCATCTGTCGCAGAAACGCGTCCGCCTGCACATCCACTATCACGGCATCGCGCCACCGATGCACGAGCGCCCGCTGCACGGTCCGCATCGCCGATCCTCCCGGCGGCGGGCCCTCATGGCAGAAGGCCAGAAAATCATGCCGGCCCACCAGCGAGCGCAATGCAGCGTTCATCACTGCCACATCCAGCGGCCGGTCCACCTGCCAGCTAAAGCGGCCACGCAGTGGATCCGGTCGGCGCGCCGCCTGCACCACGTACCAGTAGCGCCGGTAGCGGGCGTCCAGCCGGGCATGAAAACCCGATGGACACTCCCTGGCGCGCCGGACGCGAATCGAAGGTGGCAACCACCGATTCACCACCCGCGCCACCCGCTCCAGCGGAATCGGATTCGCGGTGCGCAGGCTCACGACCTGTCCCAGCGCATGTACGCCGGCGTCGGTGCGCCCCGCGCCCAGCACCGCCACGGGATGCCGCAGCGCCTCGCTCAACGCTTCCTCCAGCGCGCCCTGGATAGAGGGCAGCGCCGACTGCCGCTGAAATCCCGCCCAGTCCGTTCCATCGTAGGCGACGGTCAGGGCGAGGGTACGCATCCGTTCAGTCCACAATCTCGATCTTGACCATCGAAGCGCCGTCACCACGACGCGCCGGGCGAATGATCGTTTTGCCCTTGCCGGTGAGGTGCGATTCCCCGCCCAGCTTTGTCACCCGCAGATACCCGCCGGTGCGGTCCTGCATGCGCTCGCCGATCTCCGTGAACAGCTTGTGCAGCAGGCGCTCGCCCTTGGGCACGCGCTCGGGAGCCTTTAACCCGCGCGGGCGCTGGCCAGGCTGTTTCGGCGTCAGCTTATACGGCAGCGCCTCGCCGGTCACGTTCTCGTACTTCTCTTTCGTGGTCACCGGCTGGCCGGTGGGAATCCAGCGCCGGGCCGCGCGGCGGTTATTCAGCGCCGTGTCGGGGTTAAGCGCGGCTTCGCGCGCCAGCGTAATCACCTTCTCGATGATCGGGCGTACTTCTTTGGCGCGCGCTTCCGTCGTCGTCACGTGCCCGTGCTCAATGACGGCGGCCACCAGACTTTTCAGAATCGCGATGCGCTGGTCGGTCGGACGGCCCAGGCGCCGCGTTGCCACACGATGTCTCATGATCGTTCACCTGTCTCCCGTGGCGCCCCGCGGGCTCCACACACCTCCCCCCGCGGGGATTACTCTTCCTCGTCCTCTTCGTCGTCGTGCTCGGGCACGTATTCGCCGGAATCGCGCAGCGCGAGCCCCATCTCCGCCAGTTTTTCCTTCACCTCGGTGAGGGACTTCCGGCCGAAATTCTTAATTGCCATCAGGTCGGATTCGGAGTGCGCGATCAACTCGCCCACGGTTGTGATGCCAACCTTGCGCAGGCAGTTAAAGGTGCGCACGGAGAACCCCAGATCCTTAATGCGCTTCTCGGCGCCGGGTACCGCGGCCGCCATGTGGTCGGCGAAGAGCCCATGCTCATCCTGCTCGCCGAAATCGAAGAAGAGGATGAGATAGCGGTCGAGAATCTTCGCCGCGTCGCTGATCGCTTCCTGCGGACTGATGGTGCCATTCGTGCGCACTTCCAGCGTCAACCGATCCAGGTCGGTGGCGCTGCCCACGCGGGTGGGATCTACCCGGTAGGCGACGTGGCGCACCGGC
>JAKIYB010000373.1:4568-4899 GCA_022708765.1 Armatimonadota bacterium
GGATGGTGCCCAGCGGCATGCGCGAGCGATCCTGCGCTTCCGCGGCGACGAACCCGGTGCCGAACTGCACTTCCATCTTTACGTCGAGTACGGCATCGTCGCTGGTGAGCGTGGCAATGTGGTGCCCAGGATTGGCGATTTCGATATCCGGCGGCAGCTCGATGTCGGCGGCGGTCACTTCGCCGGCGCCGGTACGATACAACGTCACCTCGCGCGGCTCATCCGCTGGCCGGTCATCGGCGCTCGGGATAATCTGGAACGCCACTTCTTTCACGTTCAGCAGAATATCGGTGGTATCTTCCACCACGCCGGGAATGGTGCTGAACTCGTG
>JAKIYB010000374.1:0-275 GCA_022708765.1 Armatimonadota bacterium
CCGGACTGTGGGCGCGTCACCTGCACGCTGGCCAACGCGTCCGGGATATCCGGTAGCGCGCCACCGCTCGCCAGTGGCACCGTCGCGGTACTGAAGACCAGGAAGGCAGCGACGTGCGTGGCGGCGGTATCGTTGCCGCCGGTGGTGATGGCGCACTGCCAGTGCCCGTCTCCTGCCCGCGGGAAAGTCAGCGGGGTGTTGAAATAGGGCTTGCTCCACCAGCCGTTCCCGACTTTGATATACACCGCCACAGCCAGCATCTCCGGATCAAGCTG